>CAMYYB010000004.1 GCA_947303335.1 uncultured Bacteroidales bacterium
CGACGACATGGACTATCAAGACCAACAAGCTGCCATCCGCAAGAAAATCAAGGAACTCGAAACTGCTGCTTCGGAAGACGGTAAGTACAACCCTGTCATTAAGGGCTTCTTTGAGGGCAACGAGTACTACATGTTTGTCTATCAAGTGTTCCCCGATGTGCGTCTCGTAGGTGTGGCCAACTCTTCGATTGGTAAGTTCGGTGGCGACACCGACAACTGGATGTGGCCCCGTCACACCGGCGACTTCAGCATTTTCCGCGTCTATGCTGATAAGGACGGCAACCCTGCCGCCTACAGCAAGGACAACGTGCCGCTGACCCCCAAGCACCACCTTCCCATCAGCCTTGACGGCGTGCAGAAGGATGACTTCACCATGATTTGGGGCTTCCCGGGCAGCACCGAGCGTTATATGTCGAGCTACGGCATCGACTACAATGTTGACACCTTCTATCCTGCCATCATCGACATCTTCGGCAAGCAGCTCGAAGTGATGGAAGAATACATGAAGGTCGACGAGCATATTAATTTAATGTATGCCGACAACCACGCCGGCCTGGCCAACACCTGGAAGAACTTCATTGGCCAATGCAAAATGCTCCGCAAGAACAAAGTCAGCGAGAGCAAGGTCGCTTTGGAGAAAGACTTCACCAACTGGGTGAACAAGAACAACAAGACCGAATACAAAGACGCCCTTCCGAACCTAAAGGAAGCCTACAAGGCCATGGGCGAAGTGGCCAAGTATATCTACTATCCTAACTTCGTCTCCAACATCGGTGCCGCTGGCATTGCTGCCCAGTTCGACAGCTACTATCAAGCCTATATCTCGAAGGACAAGGAAGCTGAGGAAATGGCTCTGACCCTGCTCCAGCAAATGGATGTGGACGACCTCTTCGCCGAGACCGACCCACAGGTGGAAAAGAAGACCTTCGCCGAGATGCTGAAGACTTACAAGAACGCCTTCAAAGGCGAGGCTCTGCCTGAAGTCTACACCATCATCGACAAGAAGTTCAAAGGCGACATCGATGCCTTTGCTGACGATGTTTACACCAACTCCATCTTCGCCACACCTGAGAGCATCAAAGCATTTATCGCCAAGCCCCAGCCCAAGAAGATTGGCAAGGACTACGCTTACATTACAAACACTTCGATGATGGAAGTCATCATGCAAGGCGTGCCTGCCTATCGTCAAGCCATGCAAGCCATCAGCGAGAACGACCACGTCTTCGTGAAAGGTCTGCGCGAGTATTATGCTGCCACTCAGCCCGAGAAGAGCCTCTATCCCGATGCCAACTCGACCATGCGTATGAGCTACGGCTCGGTGCAGGACTATATGCCTGCCGATGCTGTACACTATGACTATATCTGCACCGCCAACGGTATCCTCGAGAAATACGTCCCGGGCGACTACGAGTTTGACGCCCCCAAGCGCCTTATCGACCTCATCGAAAAGAAAGACTTCGGTGCCTATGCCGACGACAGCGGCGAGCTGGTAGTCTGCTTCCTCTCGACCAACGACATCACCGGCGGCAACTCAGGCAGCCCCATCATGAACGGCAAGGGCGAATTAATCGGCTTGGCCTTCGACGGCAACTGGGAAGCCATGAGTGGCGACGTCAACTTTGAGCCTCGCCTGCAACGCACCATCAACGTCGATGTGCGCTACGTGCTTTTCATCATCGACAAGTATGCTGGTGCCACCAATCTGATTGACGAACTCGACATCCGCAAGAGCGAGCCACAGCCCGAGCGCGTTGAAGAAGAGGAGATTTAAACTCATTTCAGATATGTACAAAATCGAAAAACACCCCATTTTGGACATCCCGCAGGAAGACCTGGTGGAATTCCAATATGAAGGCAAGACCGTGAAAGGTCAGCGGGGCAAAACCATCGCCGCCGCCCTTCACCAAGCTGGTTATCCTGTTCACAGCCACAGTCTTGACGGACGCAACCGAAGCCTCAACTGCGGCATCGGCAAATGCGGTGCCTGCGAGATGCTGGTCGATGGCAAGATCCGCCGTATCTGCATCACCAAAGTCGATGGCGTCAAGGAAGTGCGCCGCATCGACAAGGAGGACACCATCCTTCCCGAGCCCAAGGAGCAGCAGCCCCGCGAGGTGAAGGTCTACAAGACCCAGGTCGCCATCATCGGCGCCGGTCCCGCAGGTCTCGCCTGCCGCGAGCAACTCAACGCCTTCGGCATCAGCAACATCGTCGTCGACAACAACGCCAACATCGGTGGCCAGTTCAACATGCAGACCCACCAGTTCTTCTTCTTCGAGAAGGAGAAGAAATTCGGTGGCATGCGTGGCTTCGACATCGCCAAGACCTTGGCGGGCGACAACCACGAAGGCATCCTGCTGAACAACACCGTTTGGGACTTGCTTGAAGGTGGTCGCGTGGCCATCAAGAACATCGTCACTGGCGAGATTGGCTACATCGATGCCCAACATCTCGTGGTCGCCACGGGTGCCGTGCCTTTCATGCCGACCTTCGAGAACGACGATGTGCCGGGCGTTTACACCGCCGCCGTGTTCCAGAAGATGATGAACCAAGAGCACACCTTGTTGGGTAAGAAAGTCCTCACCGTGGGTGCAGGCAACATCGGTTACCTGACCTCCTATCAAGGTATGCAGGCCGGAGCCTCCATCAAGGCCATCATCGAGGCCATGCCCCGCGAGGGTGGCTTCCCCGTACAGGCCAACCGTGTGCGCCGCTTGGGTATCCCGATTATGACGGGCTATACGCTGGTTCGCGCCATCCCGAATGCCGACTATACTGGTATCACGGGTGCCGTCATCGCCAAGTGCGAGAACTTCAAGGCCATCCCTGGCACAGAGCAAGTCATTGACGACATCGACATCATCAACATCTGCACCGGCCTTATCCCCGACAGCCAACTGTTGGTCAAGGGTCGGGAGGTCTTCGGCCTTAACACTTACGGTGCAGGCGACGCCATACGTATCGGTGAAGGCACCAGCGCAGTGCTGAGAGGTAAGCAAGTCGCATACGAGGTGGCCCAAGCCATTGGCGTGCGCTTCAACTATGACGATTATCTTGAGATTTCGAGACAATATATCGACTCGCAACAGCATCCTGTCAGGCTCCTCGACAAGCCCAACCTGCCCACACCTGAGCGCATGCAGCAAAAAGCTTTCGTACAGGCCGACTGCCTCTATGGCTTCGCTTGCAACCCCTGCTCATTCAGCTGTCCGCAAGGTGCCATCACCAAACCTTCCACCAGCAGCACACCTACCATCGACTACAACAAGTGCATCGGCTGTATGCTGTGTGTCTCAAGTTGCCCGGGTCTGGCTATCTTCGGCTACGACGTGAAGAAATCGACGTGCTTCCTCCCCATCGAATACGAAGTGCAAGAAGGTGCAGAGGTCTATCTCGTCGACAACGACGGCCAGATGATTGGCGAAGGTGTCATCGAGAAGGTTCTCAAGAAGTCGAACAAGACCAACGTGGCCCGTGTAGTGGCCCGTTCCTCACGTCCTTCTGGCGAGGCCAGCATGGTGTTCGAGCTGACCGACGTGAAAGGCTTCATCCTGAAAGACAGATACAATGCCAACAAGGAGCTCACCACTCCCCTCTCTTCCAAGAAAGAGGCCGAGGCCGAAGGCGAGACCTACGTCTGCCACTGCGAGGACATCAAGCTCGACCGCGTGCTGCGTGTCATCGGCAACCGCAAGACTATCTCGGTGGACGAGCTGAAGCACATCACCCGCATGGGTATGGGGCCCTGCCGTGGTAAGCGTTGCATCCCCCGCGCCCGTCAGATTTTGCGTTCCTACGGCATAGAGCTGGTAGGCGATGCCACCCCGCGTGCCCCGCTGTCGAACCAAGTCAGTTTGGGCGACCTCTACAACCCGCACACCAAAGAGACCTTTATCTTCCCCGAGATGAACGACGTGAAGAAAGAACAAGTCGAGGTATTCATCGCTGGTGGCGGTATCGCGGGTAGCGCCCTCTTCCGTTACTTCTCGGAAGCTGGCAAGAAGCCTGTGATGATCAACTACAGCCGTGGCGCTTCGTGGCGTTGCATCGGTGGCGGCCGTCCAGCCTTCTCCAACCCCGACATCGCCGACATCGCCGTGCACAACCACGAGATCTTCAAGAAGATGCAGGCCGAGCACAACATCAACTACCACCTGACGCATTACGTCAACTTGGTACACGATGAAGCCACCTACAACTCGCTCGATGCCTCACGCGCTTGGAGCGATGCCTACATGATTGAGCGCAAGGACTTCAAGAAGGAGATTTCGCCGCTGTGGGACGACAGCAAGGACACCTACAGCCACGCCCTCATCACCCGCGACTGCTGGCAGGCCACGCCTGGCCGCGTCATCGACTACATCCGTTGGATCGGTGTGCAGCAAGGCGGTCGCTACTTCGAGGACTGCGAGCTGCTCCATGTGCAGAAGGTGGGCGGACACTATGTCACCTTGGTGCGCACCCACGAGGGTGAGTTCATCGAGTACACCTGCGACCACTTCGTCAACGCGATGGGCTGGGGTGCCGAGAAGTTCAACGATATGCTGGGCTTGGATACCGGTCTCTATCCGGTGAAGCACCAAGCCTTCATCACCCGTCGTCTGCCCATGATGGGACCCAACGGAGGCCCATTAGACATGATCATCGACCGTCGTCACTACAAGGGCTTCAGCGCCGTCTACGGACAACAATGGGCCCACACTGGACAAATTATCGGCTGCGCCAGTCCCGACACCGATGCCTACGAGGCCCGTCAGAACATCAAGTACAACAGTAAGGAGTTCTTGGAGATTGTCTCTGAGGTCTTTGCCGACTGGATTCCCAATCTGGGTGAAGTCAGCTTCCTCGCCTGCTGGGCCGGACGTTACACTGAGCCGCGTTACATCGTCGACCCGGAGGTCGGTCTCTGCACAGGCTTGCGTGGTCACGGTTTCATGCTCGGCCAGTATCTCGCCAAGCTGTATGTGGACAAGTACCTTGGCAAGGAGGTACCCGGCTACATGAAAGACCTCGCCCTCAGTGGCAAGGGCTTGAGCGAGAACGCCTTCAAATAAAACCCGCAGGGACGCAACGCTTGCGTCCAACGTGCATTAAAATAAGGCTGTCGCAAAACTGCGACAGCCTTATTTTATTGGTGTTTACATAATTCACAAAGTTGTGTTACACGGGTTTGTGAAACACAAGGTTGTGAATTGAAAAATAATATGTAATGTGCCTAAACTGAGAAAAAGTATTATCTTTGCGCCATCAAATCAATGCATTATGAGCACCCAGTCCATGATACAGATTATCGCCAAGTATTTCGAGACGCAGCCCGTCTTGAAAGCCTGGCTGTTCGGCTCCTACGCGCGGGGCGAGGAAAAACCTTGGAGCGATGTGGATATCCTTTTTGTGCCGGACCGTTCAGGAAAGCCGTTTACCTTATTAACCATGGGCGGTATGTATTTGGATTTAAGGGAATTGCTTGGTCGAGAAGTGGATTTGGTTGAAGATGGTTCACTTCGTCCATATGCTGTTGAAAGTGTCGAACGGGACAAACAACTGATTTATGAGAGAAAGAGCTAGAGATAAGGGCAGGTTGGAAGACATCATTGAGTATTCCAATAATATCACGCATTTTATTCAAGGTGTTTCTTATGAGGAGTTCTCAAAAAGCAATCTTTTGTATTTCGGTGTAATGAAGAATATAGAGGTAGTTGGGGAAGCAACTTATATGCTGACCAAAGCCTTCAAGGCAGCTCATCCTGAGACACCTTGGAAAATGATTGAAAGCATGAGGCATATCTTGGTTCATGATTACGCTCATGTCATTATGGAGACCTTGTACGACACCGCTGTCAACAGCATCCCCGAACTGCGGAAACAGGTCGAAGGCTATCTCGCTGAAACAGACTGGAACGAGTGGGAGCAAGGAGAAGACTTATTCAACGATGCCCAAGATGCTGTCTATAAGAGCGTAGTCGGTATAGCCAAAAACATGAGGGCTCAAGGCTTGTCCGATGAGCAAATCGCAAATATCACCGGCCTTTCTGATATAGAAATTGCAGAGTTATAAATCGAAGTATCAAAAACGCCCGAGAATCGCTTCCCGGGCGTCTTGCGAAATATAACACAACTGTTTATCTCACCACAAATTTACAGGTTGCATCGCCAATGCTGATGAAATACATGCCTTGCGGCAGGTTGGAGACATTAATCTGCTGGGGTTCCTCATGGATGGTGCCCATCATCAAGGTTTGGCCCATGAGGTTGGTGATGCGATATTCTAGGCGACTGCCACAATGTGACAGCCCTACATTCAATATGCCGTGGGTGGGATTGGGATAGACGGTTAAGGTCCCTGAGCCTGTCGAAGGGCCGTCTTCCTCAATACCGTTGTGCCATTCTTCGTAGACCTCGTCGCAGTCACGGTCGCCGTATTTGAACACCAGTTCGCCCTCGCGCCAGAAGCAGCGGATGCCTTCAACGCGATAATCCTTGCCACGTTACATCGTCGACCCTGAGGTGGGTATCCTCACCGGTCTGCGTGGTCACGGCTTCATGCTCGGCCAATACCTCGCCAAGCTGTATGTGGACAAGTACCTCGGCAAGGAGGTGCCCGGCTACATGAAAGACCTCGCCCTCAGCGGCAAGGGCTTGAGCGAGAACGCGTTCAAATAAATCCTGTAGGGACGCAATGCTTGCGTCCGACATAATTAATAAGGCTGCCGCGATTTTGCGACAGCCTTATTTTATTGACATTTATATGATTCACAAAGTTGTGTTTCACAAGGTTGTGAAACACAATGTTGTGAATTAAAAAATAATGTGTATCTTTGCTGCAAAATTAGAAGCTATGGATAAGCCTTTCATGTTTGGAATACCCGTTGAGGACAGCTATTTCATCGGCAGAGAAGAAGAGATTAAGCGTCTGTCGACCAACTTCAAGTATGGTGTGAACACCATCCTGTTGTCGCCCCGCAGATGGGGCAAGACCTCGCTGGTGAACAAGGTGGCGGGACTGGTCGCGTCAAAAGATCTCATCGTTGTCAAAACCGATGTCTTTTCGTGTCGCAACGAATACGATTTCTACAACACCTTTTCAGCGGCCATCTTGAAGCAGACCGCCTCGCGCATCGAAGAATGGAAAGACCTGGCAAAGGGCTTCATTGAGAAATTGACTCCCAAGATTTCCCTGTCGCCCGACCCCAATTCGGAATACTCCGTCTCTTTGGGCATCACGCCAAACACGCATACGCCTGAAGAGTTGCTTGAGTTTCCCGAAACCATCGCCAAACGTAAAGGATGCCACATCGTGGTCTGCATCGACGAGTTTCAACAGGTGGGCGAATTTCCCGATTCGCTTAACGTACAGAAACGGATGCGCAGCATCTGGCAACATCAGAAGAGCGTGTCGTATTGCCTATACGGCAGCAAGATGCACATGATGACCAAACTGTTTCAGAAAAAGAGTTACCCTTTCTATAAATTCGGTGAGGTGCAATACCTGAAAGCCATCCCATTGGATGCCTGGACCGCCTATATCTCCGACCGGTTTGAAAGAGAACAGAAACACATCTCCAAGCCCTTCATCAAGATGTTGTGTGAAAGCGTCGAGTTCCAATCGTCATACGTGCAACAACTGGCTTACAATGTCTTCCTGTTGACGGAGACGGAAGTCACCGAAAGCATCATGGCGCAGGGCATCGAAGATCTGATAGACCAAAACTCGGGAATCTTCATTGAGCAAGTGCAATCGTTGACCACCTATCAACTCAATTTCCTGCGGGCAGTGTTGGCAGGAAACCACGACGGCTTTGGAGAAAAAGAGATACGAGAGACCTTTAACTTGGGGGCACCGTCAAATATCGCCCGTCTGAAACAATCCCTTATTGATAAGGAGTTGATAGAAATCACAGAGAACGGAATCATCATAGGCGACCCCGTTCTACGGCTTTGGTTGAAGAAGGTGCTTCGTTCCTGATCACAATTGTTAATCGACAGTTAAGGCTGCCGCAGTTTTGCGGCAGCCTCGTTTCTTCCTCAATACCCCACAATGATGTCTGCGAATTGTTTCCAATGCCTGTCGGTTTTATAGGCTTCAACGCTGGATTGGGGAACCTTGACCTCCTTTAGCCGATCCAAAAGGTAATCCGATTCCACTAATGAAAACGCGGGAGGCGTGACAGCACGACACGTTATGGATGTCAATAACGAGCAACCCTCGAATGCATGTACATCTATAAATCTGACAGAAGCAGGCAAATCAATTGAAGAAAGGTTATAACACCCTTCAAACGCATTGTATCTAATCTCTTCAAGTGAGTTGGAAAACGTAACGCTCTGCAATTCCGTGCATCCATAAAATGCATAACTGCCTATGGTGCTTACCGTGTTAGGCAGCACTATGGAAGTCAGTTTATTGCACGAATTAAATGCCTCTCCCTTGATTCCCACTACCGTATAGGTCTGGGAAAGATGGGTGAACTCGGAAGGAATGACTTCCTTTCCGTAATATTGCCTGTTGACCAGTTCCGGATTGAAGTCCGTCGCACGGGTGACGACGGCGGTGTTGGGCGAGACGATTATGAAATACATCTTTTTCAACTCATTACGATAGCTGGCCTCGACTATCACTTGTCCATTACGAACCACTTCCTGAGTGGAGATGATTTTCAGCGGCTCATTGTCATCTTTTTGGCAGGCAACGAAGGCCATCGTCAAAAACAGTAGGGATAGGATTTGGATTGTCTTTTTCATAGTTTTCCGTTATTTCAATCAATTGTTTTGCAAAAATAGGCAATATATTAATAAAGGTGTCAATCCGGTTTACCTCACCACGAATTTCCGCGTCGCGTCGCCAACGGTGATGAAATACATCCCCTCAGGCAGGTTGGAGACATCAATCCACTGGACATCATTGGTGATGGTGCCAGTCATCAGGGTTTGGCCCATGAGGTTGGTGATTCGGTAGGTCTCCGCCTGTAGAGACGTGGCGCGCCGCGTCTCTACAAACAGGACACCATGCGTCGGGTTAGGATAGACCGTCAAGGTTCCTGAGCCCGTCGAAGGATCGTCCTCCTCAATGCCGTTATGGTATTCCTGATATACCTCGTCGCAGTCGCGTTCACCGTATTTGAACACCAGTTCGCCTTCGCGCCAATAGCAACGCATACCCTCCACACGGTAGTTCTTCCCATTCGTCATCAGCCTTTCGGGAAAGAAACTGGTCAGGTGGCCGATGCCGCAAACGATGATGCCGCTGAAAATATCGTCCGAATCGCTCACTTGCAGCATCTTGAACAGCCTGCCTTCATAATAGTATTGCTCCACTGCATCCACGTGCATAGTGAGGGTCTCCATACCTACCTTAATTTCCCATTCGCTGCCCTCTTCGGCATTATAGTCGTAAAGCGTGGAGAATTCCTGCAAATCCTTGTTCCACCAATACACCGCATTGTCCTCTTCATAGATGTATTCGCGCGTCACCTCAACGTGTTCGCTCTTGTCGTAAAGTGTGTTAGTGCGAATAATGATTTGCACATCCTTATGGTTGACGGTGGTGTCGGCAGCATATTCCAGATGTTGGTAAGTGATGCTACCGTTCTCATTCAAGATTTCATAATACCATTCACCACCGCTGAAACCAGCCGAGCCATTACCGCAATCCTCGCTAATGTTGGTGAAGTCGCTCCAGCCTTCTGCATTTTGATAGGCTTCCAAGGTGCCGCAGGGAACGATGACAAGCTGGTCTAACGGCAGACCTTGATTAGGAAAATGCCTCATCACAGGCGGTGTCATCGCTTTGATTACCAACGTGTCAAGCGGAATATCCTTAAAGGCGTTGTCGTTTATCGTATTGACCGAACTGCCTAAAACAATCCGATTGAGATTGGCGCATCCCGCAAAAGTCAACTGCTGAATGAGCTCCACCCTATCGGGAACTACCAATTCGCCAGCAAGGCTTGAACAATTCCGCAAAGCGAAGCCCCCCAATTGGCTCAAATTGACAGGTAACTCTATGCTGGACAAGCTGCTACATGCGTCAAAAGCACCTGTCTCTATGATGGTCACGCTCTCAGGAATATTGATGTTAGTCAGACTTGAACACTCCTGAAAACAATCATAATCTATCTTCGTCAGACTTTCAGGCAAGTGAACTGTTCTCAAATTGCCGCATCCCTTGAAAGTGTATTTTCCCGTGGTAGTCCACCCTTCGGGCAATTCAACGTTTTCCATGCTCCAATAAGCAAAGACGGCATCGCCAAAATTGTTTTGATAAAACACCTGATGATTCAAATCCACTTCTGAGAAGCCCGAACATCTGGCAAATGCCTCATTATCTATCGTTTCTAAAGCATCGGGGAAAACAAGTCTGCCCATAAAACCCGTGCACCCTGAAAAAGCTTCAGAACCAATATATTCTAAAGAATCAGGCAAGTGCAACTCACCCGTAAGACCATTGCAATCGTAAAACGCCAAATAACCTATCTCTTTCACTTTATTAGGAATCACAAGCTCGCCAGTGAGACCAGTACAATAGGCGAAACAGCCTCCGCCACTTCCTCCTCCAATGATTCTTAACGATTCGGGTAAGACAAGGCCCGTAATTCCTGTGCATTCCTCAAAGGCACCTCTTATTCCGTTGACAGGTGGAACAGGCGTGCTAAGTTCAGTCACGGACTCTGGTATGACCAATGTCCCTGTAAAACCCGTACAATAGCCGAATGCGGCGGGACCGATGCTGGTCACAGTACTTGGAATGTTCAGCGTACCCGTCAGTCCTGTACACCCTTGAAAAGTGTAGGCGTTAATTACAGGAATGGCTTCAGGCAAGACAAGCGTCCCGTCAAAGCCATAGCACCATTCGAAAGCACCTCCGCCCAAATGCCTAACAGAGTTGGGGATGACAAGATTGCCAGTGAAGCCAGAGCAATTTTTGAAAGCTCTCGTCATAATCGTGTCCACCGTGCTCGGAATCACAAGATTTCCCGTGAGTCCATTGCATTGGTAGAAGGCTTCATAACCGATTTTCGTCACCGTGTAAGTCACGCCTTCATAGGTCACCGTTTCAGGGATGACAAGTTCGCCTTGGGCGTTTTCGCCGTCAATATGGCCGTCAAGGCTCACACAAGGCGGGTCGGTGCTGATAATGGTGTACAGCAAGTTTCCTGATTGGAAATCATAAGCCAAGGCTTGCATTGCGAACCCGACCATAATTGCTAAGGTTAATAATGTCTTTTTCATTGTCGTCTATTTTTGATGTTTTATTTATTCTTCGTGTTTTTCATTACTTCGATGTAGCTTCGATATTCGTTCGTCGTAGCCATACCACTGATTCGAAGATGCCATACTATTACGCCCTAAATGCTTCGTAGATGAGACCTCTATTCTTCGGTTGTTGTTCGGTTGTTATTCGGTTGTTCTTCGGTTGTTGTTCGGTCATTCACCGAAGAACAACCGAACATGAAATGAACTTCATACGAACAATGTTCGATCCATCTCGCTTGCATCTACGAGGGAATGTGCTGCCATGTACGGCGCAAGGGTATGCCATGTACGGCGCATTTCCTGTCCAACGGTAGGTGAACCTTGAATCATCTCACTACGAATTTACGGGTTTGGTCGCCAATGCTGATGAAATACATGCCCTGCGGCAGGTCGGTGACATCAATCTGCTGGGTTTCCTCATGGATGCTGCCTGTCATCAGGGTCTGGCCCATCAGGTTGCTGATGCGGTATGTTTCGGCCTGTAGAGACGCACGGCCGTGCGTCTCTACGACGAGGATGCCGTTGGTGGGATTGGGATAGACAGTTAATGATCCTGAGCCTGTCGAAGGACCGTCTTCCTCAATGCCTTCATGATATTGCTCATAAATCTCGTCGCAATCCCTATCGCCCAATTTGAAAACCAAGACTTGGCTTTGCCAGTAGCAACGAATACCATTCACCCCATAGTTTCCACTTCTTTGCATGAGCCTTTCAGGGAAGAAACTGGTCAGATGGCCAACGCCACAAACGATGGTACCGCTAAACAGATTGTCCTCGTCGCTCACTCTCAAGGACCTGAATGGAACATCGTAATAGACATACTCACTCACCTCATCGACATGCAAAGTGATTCGCTCCGTACCCACAGTAATCTCCCATTCGTCGCCTTCTTCAGCGTTATAATTGTAAAGCATGGTGAATTCCTGCAAATCCTTGTTCCACCAATACAACACGCCGTTTTCCTCGTACACATATTCGCGTGTCACTTCAATATGCTCGGCCTTATCATATAAGGTGTTCGTGCGGATAATGATCGTCACATCTTTGTGGTTGACAGTAGTGTCGGCAACACATTCCAGATGTTGGTAGGTAATGGTTCCATTCTCATTTTCGATTTCGTAGTACCATTCGGAATGTAAAGCAGGGCCTTCCGTCATCTCAATGAAATTGGTGAAATCTTCCCAATAGTAAGCAAAGGTATAGTTTTCAAGACTTCCACTTGGAATGTATACAGGGATGTCTCTGCTGACACCTTGGAAAGATGTGGCATCCAACGTAGGAGGAATATTATTATAGCAGGTGATGCTTTGGAGTTCATCACATCCGTCGAAGGCTCTTTCGCCTATGCTCACTACAGTGGTCGGTATAGACACAGTCGTGATATGGCTATTATTAAAAGTTTTGTAGGCAATAGTGTCGATACCTTCCGGGATGGACACGCCTCCATCAATGAACCAACAATCAGCGAAAGCTGTTTCACCAATATGGGTTAGCGTTTGGGGAAGATTAGACTGGACTATTGTATTTCCTGGAAGTCCATGATTGCCAATATAAACCAATGAATCGGGCAACGAGATGGATTGCAGACTGGCATAATGGAAAGCTCCATCATTGATTATCTTGACCGAGTTTGGAATGACAAGAGGTTGAGACTCTTGCGCCCAAGCTGCAAAACAGAAAGCATGAGCTCCAATTTCCACCACATCATCTGGAATAATTGTGTTTTTCGTGCCGAGAAGCAAGATTTTCGAATCGCGTTCAATCAAGGCATTGCCCTCAACATAATAATTGGGATTGTCCTCATCGACGTATATAGATTCCAACCTAAAGCCACTGCCTAAGCCTCGTTGAGCAATATAAGTCACCGAAGCCGGTATGGTATAGCTTGTGATGCGGCGGTTAGCGAAAAAAGTAAGGTCTTCAATTCTTGTAACACCCTGGGGAATCGTGATGGGTCCTGTCAAATATTCAAGCCACCAGAATGCGCCCACCCCCAGCGTTTCAAGGTTTTGAGGAAGCGTCAGACTACCCGTAACGCCTGAGCAGCCATAGAAAGCCATCCTACCGATGGTATGGATATTGTCGGGCAGGACCAAGCTGCCAGTAATGCCTCTGCAATTATAAAAAGCACTGTCAGCAATGGCTACGATGTTGTAGACCTCATTGTCGTGTTCAACTGTTTCGGGAAAAACGACATCTCCCTGGGGACTGGGATAATTCCCCCAGCCGCCATGTGTTGGAGGCACCAATGCCACTTCACGGGCATCGGCATCGGTAATCTGGTAGTAGAGTGTCTGTCCCGACGCACAAACTGCCGAGAAGTCGAAATTGGTTTGTGCAAAGGCTCTGAAATGGATGGCAGCCAAGGCCATGATGATTAAAGATAACTTTTTCATTGTTCTAATTATTTGATTGTTATTTATCTATTCGTTTAGGTTTGTACGTCTGTCGTACCTCGGCAGCCGCTGTGCCGTTTCAGCGTGGGTTTGCCATTTGTAGAGACGCATCGCATGCGTCCGTCGGTTGCGTTGGCGGACACACGCGGTGTGTCCCTACAGGGTTATCGCACCACAAATTTCTGTGTCATATCGCCTATGGTGATGAAATACATTCCCTGCGGCAGATTGGTCACGTCTATCTGCTGGGTTTCCTCATTGATATTGCCCGTCATCAGGGTTTGACCCATGAGGTTGGTGATGCGGTATTCCTCGTAGGGACGCACCGCGTGCGTCCGAACAAACAAAACGCCGTTGACCGGGTTGGGATAGACCGTCAAAGGTTCTGAGCCTGCCGAAGGGTCGTCTTCCTCAATGCCGAAATGGTATTCCTCATAAATTTCGTCGCAGTCCCTGTCGCCATATTTGAACACCAGATTACCCTCACGCCAGTAGCAGCGGATGCCTTCCACGCGGAAATTCTTGCCGCGCGTCATCAGCCTTTCGGGGAAGAAACTGGTGAGATGGCCAATGCCGCTCATAATCTCTCCACTGAACAGGTTGTTTGCATCGCTCACGTGCAACAATCTATAGGTCGTTCCTTCATATTCATATTGTTCCACTGTGTCGACATGCATAATAATGCTTTCCGTACCCACTTTGATTTCCCATTCGTCACCGGTTTGGGCGCCAAGGTCGTAGAGCAAGGTGAAATCCTGAAGGGTCTCGTTCCACCAATACACCTTGCCGAAGTCTTCGTAGATGTATTCACGGGTCACCTCATTGTGTTGGCCTTTGTCATAAAGCGTGTTGGTGCGGATGATGATTTTCACGTCCTTGTGGTTGACGGTCGTGTCGGCAGCATACAACAGATGCTGGTAAGTGATGCCTCCGTCTTCCCTTTGGATTTCATAGTACCATTCCGAACCCAGCGAAGACATGTTTCCGACATGGAAATACACATAATCCGGACTGTTAGGATTCTCGCTTCTCTTGGCAGGCACCGACTCACGGCCATCGGTATAGGAAGCGGTCAGTTGGTAATAATAGTCGCCGAAAGGCTGCTCCAAGTTGTCGAAATATTCCTCCTCGTCTCTACCCACCTCGGCAACTTTCTCCATTTCCTCCAAAGAGCTGCCGCGATAGATGTTGTAATGGTCGAGCTCTTCATTGTAGCCAGCCTCCTGATACCCCATGTCATTAGTAAAATAACCGCGAATCATCCAGTCGCCACCACTGCCTTGCACGGAAGAATAATCATACCAATAGCCTCCATCACTTGCCCAACGGCCATCTGAGTTGCCAGAAGTCTGACAATAAGTAGCGTTGTTAACTTCGACATTTGGGGCAGTAAGGACAATCCAAAGACTCTTTCCCACTTCACAGTCAATTGGATGACGAAGTTTCACCATCACCCATTCGTCGGGACCAGGTTCGATTTGAACATTATTTCCGGGAAGAAACTCCAAATTGTCAGGTTCCGTGTCACCTCCAACACCGAAAGCAAAGGCATAGTGAGCCTGATGATCTTGGAAACCAGCCTTATAGAATGCCACATGCGTCAGCACATCACCCGCTTGGATTTCCTCAGCCGGAATCCTTATTCCCCACAAATTACACCAGACAGATCCTGCATAAGGTTCCTCATCATAATGGAACCAATGGCTGGCAAAAGGTTTGTTCCACCAAAGTTGCGCACCGTAAATGCCTTGGTCGGTGGTCGGGCTGCCGCCAAAGTTGAAAGGTGCCTCGCAATACTCATAAAGGTCGCCGCAGTCTTCCTCAATAGCAACTGGCTCGTTGCCCCAATCCGAGTTTTCGTATGCTTCCTTCGCGCCGCAGGGCACAATCAGGCGGACTGTATCATTGCAATACGCAAAAACGTTTCCTCCGTCCAAGGGTGGGATCGATTGCAATAATGTGACCGTTTGCAAGGCCGTGCACTCCCCGAAGGCATAGGATCTGATTTCATAAACACGACCTGTTATGACTACGGTTTCCAAATTGCTGCAACCATAGAACGCAGCATCTTCAATATGAGCCGTCGTGGGTAGGACAATGTGTCTCAAACTCGTACAACCACTAAAGGCAGCACCCCCAATATCATCTATATCGCCTTCAAATGTAATCGAAACCAATCCTGACTGTTTGAAGGCATTACGAGATATGGCGACTACCGATTCAGGAACAGTGATGCTCTGCAAAGCCGTGCAATCCTGGAAAAGACCTACGTTGATGGATCCCAAATGACTTGAAAGCGTAATGGAAGACAATCTTGAGCACCCCAAGAAGGCTTCGTCGCCAATACTCTGTACCGCATCGGGAATGACCATTTCCGTGACAGCCGTGGTGTAGCAAAACGCGGATGCCCCGATTTCGGTCACTGTAGCAGGAATATCAATCGTTGACAAGGAGACGCAACGCTCGAACAGCGACTCGGGGATCACCTGAAGCGTTTCGGGCAGATGGACTGACTGGAGTGCCAGACAGTAATAGAACGCACTGGGGCCAATCTCCGTCACCGAATTTGGGATGTCTATCGAGGTGAGTCTCGTGCAGGATTTAAACGAGCTCTCGCCGATATAGGTCACCGACTCAGGGATGTCGATAGTAGTAATATATGACATTTCAAACGCGCTCTTTTCGATTCGGGTGACCGATGACGGAATCTCAATGTTGGTCAGGCCAGTGCAATCGAAGAACATTCTTTCCGAAATAGTGGTGAAGCCCTCGGGAAGTCGCAACGAAGTCAGGCCATAGCAGCTGGCAAACGCCCCTGGGCCAAAGCTTTCAATGGAATTGGGCAGAATGACGAGGCTAAGATGCGGACTTGAAGCAAATGCCGATTCCCCAATGATCGTCACCGTATTGGGTACAATAACAGAATTCAACTGTCCTTCACAACCGCCGAAAGCGATTTCACCAATAGCAGTAACGGTATAGGTAACACCTTCGTAGGTCACCGTTTCGGGAACGACGATGTCGCCCACGTAGGTGTTGAAATGCCATTGGCCGTAGGTCACTTCCACTGTAGTGTCGGTAATGATGTTATAATACAAGGCACTCGCCTCGTCGAAGAATCTCGTTCCGACTCCGCCATCGGCACGGTCATTTTGTTGCGCCACGCCACCAAGGGCAATGGCAAGCAGGATTGCTGTTGTTAATAATGACTTTTTCATTGTTCTAATTATTTGATTGTTATTTATTTGATTTCTTGTTTTAACTACGGATTTTACGGATTATACGGAACATCCGTCAAATCCGTGTAATCCGTAGTTTCTCACACTGCGTTGACGATTTCCTCAAATGTCCGAGTGTCTTCCCCGAGGTCCATCTTCATTTGTTTGATGCGGGTCTTGCGTTTGTAGTAGGAGTCGGTCTGGGTGTCCAAGAGGATGGAAATCACCTGGTTGGAGAAGCCGTTCTTCGAGAGGCAGCAGATGCGGACATCCCATTTGCTGAGTCGGGGATAAAGCTCCAAGAGGCGTTGCGAGAAGCCGTCGTACACCAAATCAGTAAGACTGATGAAGTCGGCCCAGTCAGCATCGCTGAGGGCGAAGCTCATCGTGTCTGCCGTCACCTGGTCACCGAGGCCTTGCGCTGTGGCGTAAATCTTGTTGCGTCCCATGATTTTGCTCGTCATCAGCAGGTCTTTCTGCGAGAGGGTCTGCCGGTCGCGGCGCAGGTCGTCGTTGGTGCGGATGAGGGTCTCCATATCGCTCACCAATTCGTGGATACGGTTCTGGTCGCGCTCCACCTGACTCTGGAACTGGGCAACGGCAATCTTATGGTCGCTCACCTTCTTTCTCACCATCATGGTGATGAAGAGTATCATGATTACCGCTGCGGCGATGATGAGCCAGAGCTTGAGGCTACGGTTGCGGAGCAGGAGCTCCATCTCGCTCTTCTGGGCTTTCAGCTCATACTCGGCCTTGAGGCGTTGCATGTTCTCGCTGTCGTGTTCCTTCTCCACCTGCAAGAGGCTCTGCGTGAACTGGTCCTGATAGTCGGTGGCCTGCTGGTAGTTGCCTTCGTTGTAGGCGATAGCATAGAGGGTCTGATAGACGGACATCCTCACCCCTGCCCTTTCGCTGCGCAGGGCTTCGTTGAGATGGGTTTTGGCCGTCTCGTAGTCGTCGGTGTAGTAATACAGCACACCGAGGGTCATCTGGGCGATGTCGAGGTCGTTGCCTTCCAGTCCGCCCTCCATGGCGCGGGTGACGCAATCGATGGCCTTGGGGAAGTTGCCCACGGGCAGGTAGTAGTCGCGCCCCATCTCAAGGTAGAGGTCGTTCTGCATCGCCTCGTCATTAATTAAGGTGGCCATGCTGAAGGCGGTGTCGTAGTAACGTTTGGCGTCAGTATACTGTTCCATCGACTTAGCCACGCGGCCACAGTTACGCATAGCCGTCATGATTTCAGTCGTGTCGTTCACCGAGCGGAAACAGGCGATAGCCTCGCGGTGCATCGCGAGGGCGTCCTCAAAGAGGCCGTGCTTGTTGTACATCGCTCCGAGGTTGTCTTTCAGCTGGCCTTCGAGGAGAAGTGTCCGAGGGTCTGTCTCATCCTTGTCGAGAAGTTCAAGTGCCTGGAGGAACTTTTCGGCAGCCTCTTCCGAGAGGCGCTGGCTGCGCAGTTCGGTGCCTTCTTCATATAAGGTATGCGCACGCTCATAACGCTTGGCCGACGTGTCGCAAGCGGTCATCATCACGCTTAGAACGAGGGCCGTAAGAATTAGGGATTTCACTGTTGCATTCATAGGCAAGTATTTTTCTGTCGCAAAAATATACAGAAAAAACGCTTGTCAAGAGGTTTTCGGAGAGCCTCCGGATTTTGTCCCTATGATTTTTGGTTGATTTTTTATAACGTATTGGTTTTCAGAAACGATAAAACTATAGGGACAAAATTTTGTCCCTATGATTTTTATGCTCCGAAGGTCTTTTCCAACAAAATAACGAACTCTTGGTAGGCCAAAGAATCCGAAAGTTCGGCCAAAGCCTCTGCCAACGAGCGGTAATACCATTCAATGTCCGGCTTCCCGTTGGGCGCATGAAAGCGGCTCCACACCGCCTCGCCCACCTGCCGGTAGTCCCAGGCGATGCCCCTCATGTTGGAGAGCTTGTCGCCCAAGGCCACCACCTTGCTGTCGAATGGGGCTGAAGTCAGCTTGTCCAACTGGGCTTTCTTTTTTTCGCGCCAGGTGAGGTTGCCAGACAAGGGGGCCGTCTCGTGTTGGACGAGGGTCGCCACCCTTTCGCCAAACCGCTCGCGGATTTCCTCAAAAGTCACGTCGGTGTCCTCGATGGTATCGTGCAGCATTGCGGCTGCCAACATCTCAGGGTCATTGGTGAGGGTGGCCACGATGCTGGCGGCCTCCATGGGGTGAAGGATATAAGGATAGCCCTTGCCGCGACGCTCGGTGCCGCTGTGGGCTTCGGTGGCAAACTTTACCGCTTGGTCGAAAAAGTGGGTGTCCAATGGATTGTTCATGGTCAGATGAGATTGATTTTTTTCGCCTGTTCGTAGATGATTTTGGCATGTTTCACGTTGTGTTCGCCCTCACCGTAAAGGCTGGCCAACAGACGTATGACACCAGCCTCGCCGAATCCTTGCTTGAGAATGGCGACGATACAGATGTTCTGCAAGACCATTGAATAGGCCATACTGTCGGAGCCGGTACCCGCCATCTGAATGAGTGCCAACTGAAATGCACCATCGCTGTAGGTGTTGCGCAACCGCTCCAGGTCGCCAATGGTTTTCATGCCCATGCGGCGCAGCACAGGATAATAGGGCGCGATGCTGTCTTCGTACAGCTTGGCTTGGTTGACCCCGACAATTTTCTCAGCCAGACTGAGATAAGGCTTCAGCTTCATGTAGGTGTGGAAGGTATCGCCGTTCAGCGGCACTTCGTTGAAGTTGCCCGTAGCCACAAGGGATTGCACGTTGCGCCGATAGTCGTTGATTTCCTTGCGGATGCGGGTGAACTGCGCGTCGGCCAGTTCAAGCATTCCCGCCAAGAGATTCATGTCGCGCTGATACTCTATAGGAATTTCCACGTCGTTCTTATATCCCATGTCGTGATACAGATTGGCCCATGCGTGTTGCAACAGACTGCGTATCTGCAATTCAAAGCGTATTTGGTTGAGTTCGGGCATATCGGGGTCCTTGCACACCGACTCGGGAATACGGCAGATGTAGTGCATCGACATATAACCTAAGCGGTCGGTCTCCAGCATCTTGCGCTTGTCGACGGAGTTTTCCCAGTCGATGTCGAACAGGCGCTCCACATGAGCCGAGATGAGGTCCACTTCGTTACTATAATAGGTGACGACGCGAACGCCAAAGATATCGGTGATGTCGGCAAGGGTATGGTATTTATAGCCTTTCAGATCCAATTTGCCCGTCAGGCTTTTCTCCGTCTTGATGCGACCTTCCATGCCGGCAATCAGGATATGGTTTTCGTCCAAGCAGGTCCGAATTCTTTCGAGGACGAGGCCTCTCATCCGCTCGAAAAGGGGTTGCTTCTCGCGGTACTCGTCGAGTATCATTTCATAGTGCAAGTCTTGTTTCATACGATGACAATGAGGTTAGCATATCCGAAAAAGTTATGCAAATGTACGAAAACTTACAGAAAATGAACTGTTTCTTGCTTTTTTTTACCTTTGTCACCGAAAACACAGTAACTATGGAAGCCATTAAAATCAATTTGGACGATTACATCCTCAGTGGCGGAGGCTTCAACGGCGAGAGCTACGACCACAAAACCGACCCCAACGTGATGCTCAAACTCTATTTTCCAGGGAAGATACAGCAGCCTTTGGACGAGATGCTAATGACCCGCAAGGTTTATAAGTTGGGCATCCCCACGCCTGAGCCTGGCGAGTACGTGGTGACGGAAGACGGGCGTTACGGCATCCTGTTCCGACGCATCACCGGAAAGATTTCCTATTCACGCGCCTCGGGCGAGCATCCCGAAAAGGTGCCGCAATATGCTGAGGAGTTCGCTCAAATGTGCCTCCAGCTGAATGCTACTCAGGTCGATACCACCCAATTTGAGCATGTGAAAGACCGATACTACCGCCTGTTGGAGGAAAACCCCTTCTTCACCACAGCTGAAAAGAACCGGCTTGGCAAATTCATCGCCGACGTACCCGATTGCAATACCGCCCTGCACGGCGACCTCCAGTTCTCCAATGCCATCTTCACCGGCAGCCAGCGTTATTTTATCGACTTGGGTGATTTCTGCTACGGCTATCCCCTCTTCGATGTCGGCATGATGTATCTCTGCTGCATCCTCGACGACGAGGCTTATATCCGCGAGTATTTCCACATGGACAAGTCAACAGCGATGCATTTCTGGGAATGCTTTGCACATGCTTACTTTGGCAAGGACCGTTCCCTCAAGGACATAGAAGAGGAAATCAGACCTTTTGCAGGACTCAAGACGCTCATCGTCGAACGCGACACCCGTTGCCCGATGCCTCTGCTCCGAACTGCCTTGGAGGGGATTCTCTGATATGGAAAACCCGAGCAAGGCAATAGAGCTTTGCTCGGGAAACTAACTCAAAAATTCATTCTCTAACAGTATGACAAAAATCTGACTGCAAAATTACGGCGGTCTTATAAAACGCAAAATCCCCAATACTGGGGATTTTTTGCGTCATAGTCATTAGTTATAGTACTACCACTTCAGAATCTTACGGAAGTCGTACTCTTCAGGGTTGGGCAGATAGGCTTTTGCATCTTCGTAGTCGGCAGGCATGATGTACTGCAAGCCATCATTGAAGATAAGCTCAGCCTTCGGGCCGTTCAGGTTGACCAAGCGCGGCTTAATCTTGCCGTTCTCGTCTTCCACATCCTTCAGGTAGAGCGGCACAATCTCGCCCTTCGGGTTAGCTGTCACCATAGCACCACTCACGCCCTGGTCGAAGAGCTTCTTCACACCGTAACCCAACAGCGAGCAGTAGGTCAGGTCGTAGCCGTTAGGCTCGACGCAACGGATACCGTAGCCAATCTCGACGGGACGGCTCTTCACGTTGATACCCAAAGCCTTCAGACGCTGCTGCAGCAGGAGATTGAAGATATGGGCCTTGCTGACGTTGCCCAATTCGGGGTGACCATGTTCGTCGTAGGTGAAAGCCACACCTGATTTCTCAATCTCATCATCGCTCATGAAGTGGAACACACCCTCGCTGATGATGACCACACCATAGTTGACACCCAAGAGCTTGCGCTTCACGATAGAGCTAATCACCAGCTTGATGATGGCATCGAAGGTAACCTCGGTCTTGTTGAACATCTCGGGAATGACCACCATAGGGCAATGGCAGGCAGAAGTCATACCGAAAGCCAAGTGACCGGCCTCACGACCCATAGCGGAAACCACAAACCAGTTGCCGCTGGTGCGGGCATCTTCGTAGATGGTCTGCACCAAATGCACAGCGGCATCCTTGGCGGAGTAGTAACCGAAGGTCGGGCTGCCCTCAGGCAACGGAAGGTCGTTGTCGATTGTCTTGGGCACGTGTATGTTCTGGATGTGAACGCCACAGGTAGCCAGAAACTTGGAGATGCGGTTGGCTGTAGAAGCGGTGTCGTCGCCACCGATGGTGACCAACAGCTTGATGTTGTTCTTCACAAAGAACTCGGTGTTGAACTCCTCGTTCTTGGGTTTGTAGCGGCTCATCTTCAGGGCCGAACCGCCTTGTTTCAGGATGGCATCGGCATAGAGGAAGTCCATCTCGACCACGTTAGGATTGGGCTTGAAGAGGTTCTTGTAGCCTTCGTTGAGACCGAGGACGCGATAACCGCTCTTGAGGAAAGTTTTGGCAACGGTGCTGATGACCGTGTTGATGCCAGGTGCCGGGCCGCCGCCGGCGAGGATTACGATACTATCTTTCATATTTTGTTATTTAGAGATTTGTTGTTTTTTTCTCCCCGAAACTACGCTACGCTTGTATCGGGTTATGATAGATTCGCCCTTTCAGGGCTTTGCATCTGATTTAACTACGAATTTCACGAATTATTATGAATTCGTTTCATTCGTATAATTCGTAGTTCCATTTCAATTCAATATCACTCTATTACCAGCTCATCACAGAAAATCCACGCCTTTTGCCCGGCACCCACGTGCCAGTCGGGGCAGGTGCCCATGCTCTTGGCCACCATCTTCACATAGCGGGCGTTGGTACGCGGACGCACCTCCATCTCTTGGATGACATTATCCTCCTCATCATCGATTTCGTTCTTCACCTTACCCACGCTGCGGAAGTTCTTGCCGTCGTTGCTGACGAAGAATTCCACCTGACGCGGCATCCAAATCCAAGAATAGGCTTCCTGCAGGAAGCTGCCTGCCAATCGGTTGATGCGTTTGGAAGTACCCAGATCGACAGTGGCAATGAGGTCGACACCATAATAGCCCTGCCAGGCTCCCGTGCGGAAATTGTTGGTGCCACGTATGTGGTCGATAAGAGCCTTGAGGCCGCCAGCGGAATATTGCTCGTTGTACATGTTTTCAACCTTCACACTGCGGCTGGCGTCAATCAGATAATACTGTGCGTCAATCACCTGGCTCCATGATGAGCCGTTCTTCGCAGCAGCACGCACCATAGTATTCTCTTTTATGATAAGGGGCTTTTCATAGCGTTGTCCGTTCTCCCTCGGGTCGCAGCTGTCCATAGTGTAGTAAATCTCCACGTCCTTGTAGGGGTGGTTCATCTTAATCTCGAGGCTATCAAAGAAGGTGTCTGAATTAGCATTGATAGTGGGGACGATGACGATGGGGTCACCATAGATGTGAACCTCGGGGCAGTTTTCAGGCTGGGTGGCCCATTCCGAGTCCGCCTTGTCAGTCATCGTGAATTCAAGCACACCACCGTTGTAGACTTCTTCAAAGGTGATAAAGCTACGCTTCAAAGACTGTCCGTTCAGATTCACCGACTTCACGTAGCAGTTCTTCTCGTTCAGGTTCTTGGCGATGATTTCAAACTGTTTGCCGTTCTCGAAGGTCAGGCGAGTACGCTCGAAGCGAGGCAGACCCAGCACGTAGTAGCCCGCAGCAGGCGTTGCGGGATAGAAGCCCATAGCTGAAAACACACCCCAGGCCGACATCTGTCCGCAGTCCTCGTTGCCGGCATAGCCGTCGCGACGGTCTGTGTAGAAGTCGTCCATCACCTTCTTCACATAGTATTGTGTCTTGGCGGGTTTGCCCACGAAGTTGTACATATACGCGGTGTTGTGGCTCGGCTCGTTGCCGTGGGCATATTGTCCGATGAGACCCGTGATGTCAGGCTGCTGCCGACCTGTCAAATTGGAGGGCGCATTGAAAAGCCCGTCGAGTTTGGCTTCGTAGACAATCGGTCCACCCATCAGGTCAATGTGTCCGTTGACATCCTGTGGCACGAAGAAGCCGTACTGGTAGGAGTTAGCTTCCGTCAGCGTGAAGTTGACCTGAGCGGCATCGAAGGGTTGCATCCAGCCACCGTTGCGGCGACCTTGGAAGAACTGGTTCTTGGGGTTGTAGATGTTCTTGTAGCTTTGGGCGCGGGTGTAAAACTCCTTGGCGATGTCCAACTTGCCCATATCCTCAGCCATGCGGGCCACGCACCAGTCATCGTAGGCATATTCAAGGGTCTTGGAGACCGCTTCGCCTTCCGCCTCAATCGGGATATAGCCGTATTGCATATAGGCACCCATCCCTCGGAAGTCCATCCTGGATGAATTGACCATAGCCTCCAAAGCCTTCTCGGTATCGAAGTCGCGTATGCCTGCAAAGTAGGCATCAGCAATGACGGGGATAGCGTGATTGCCAATCATGCAGTAGGTCTCGTTGGCAGCCAGCTCCCAGATGGGCAACAAGTGGTGTGGGTTGGTCTCGTACTTATTAATAAAGGTGTTGATGAAATCGAGGGTGCGTTCGCGCTGCATCAGGCTGAACAGCGGGTGCAGGCTGCGGAAGGTGTCCCACAGCGAAAAGACCGTATAGACAGGACGCTTGGACTTATAGACCTGCAAGTCGTGGGCGCGATAGCGTCCGTCGGCATCGCTGTAGAGGTTGGGCGCAATCATGCAGTGGTAGAGGGCTGAATAGAACACCGTCTTGTTCGATTCATTCGGGTCGCTTACCTCATAGCGTTTCAGCTCCTTGTTCCATTTGTCGTAGGCTTTTTGGCGCTGGACATCAAAATCGAAGTCATTTTCTGCCAATTCAGCTTTCAGGTTGTTCTTCGCACCTTCCACGTCGACAGCAGAAATAGCAACGCGCATAACAATTTGTTCGCCTTCTTCGGTATTGAAGTCAAAAGCAGCCTTCAGTTTGTTGCTTTCAAGGTATTCCTCTTCCACACGATTACCTTCATTAAATAAGGCGCAGCTCTTGAAAGGCTTCGAGAACTCGGCATAGAAATAGAGGTATTGCTCGTTGGCCCAGTCACGGGTCTTGCGGAAACCGCTGATGGCCGTCTTACTCTCCACCTTGAGGTTAGCCTCATACACAAACTCATCGTTCACGCCTTCCACCATATCAAGAAAGATATGGGCATTGTCACTCTGTGGGAAAGTGCAGCGCATCATACCCACACGGTCGCCCGTGGTGAGTTCCACCTTAGTATCATAATCGTCCAACAGCACTGCATAATAGCCCGCCTTTGCATCTTCGTTCTCGTGATGGAAAGCCGAGCGGTAGCCCGTAGAGGTGGTATCTTCCGAGCCTTTGTCAAGCAACACTTCTCCTACGATAGGCATAAACCTGAAATCACCATAATCGGAGCAGCCCGTGCCGCTGAGATGGGTTGTGCTGAAGCCGAGGATGGTGTTGTCAGAGGTATGGTAGCCCGAGCAGCCGTCCCAGTCGTTCATGCGGGTATCGGGACTGAACTGCATCATACCGAAGGGTACCGTAGCGCCCGGGAAGGTATGGCCGTGACCGCCTGTCCCGATAAAGGGGTCAACGTATTGGGCCGCGTCAGTGACGTAATCGGCCTTGGGTTGTGTGTTACAAGCCGCAAGGGCCAACAGCATAATAAGAGGTAAGAACAATCTTTTCATTATAGTATCTGTTTAATTGTTGTTGTCTTCATTGTCAACTTCAGGAATAAGGCTCAGCTTGGGGTGAAGGAATGGATTGGATAATACGGAAAAGTTGCTCTGTATCAGCAATATCTGTCATTCTCATCTTGCCGTCTGCAGCACGAAACTTGAAACCGTGACAGTTTGTCACGGTTTGGTTTCCTTCCTCTTTTAGACGCTGTTTCAATTTACGCCAATATGCTGAGGCGTCCTTACTGTCAGTCAACACCGCAACCACATCCACAATAGAGAAATACCATTTCTCGGTGTCTGTGTCCCAAACCGTGCGGACTTTCTTCTCCTCAAATATCTGCAATGCCTGTTGTTGTGTCATAATGCTACCTTATTTATATCCCTCTGTTTTGAGGCGGTAAAATTAGAAATAATCCTTTTTTGTTTGACATCAAGTCGCTTTTTTCTGGTTGCATATACCTATTTTTTTACTATGATGCTGATTCCCAAACCTATTCCTGCTATTGTCATGCTGTTTGCTTCTGATTTCAGCACCAATTCAGCACGGATTCAGCAAGGGGGCAGCAAGGGGAAATGTCGGTTTTTCTTTGGCACGACTTTTGTAAAACATACAATTTGTTCAAAAAAAAATGCCATAAATTGACTTCTATTCTAAAAAATAACTATTTTTGCAGGCTGAAAATACAGTAGACATCATAATAATTAACCAACTTAAAAACACACGAAAATGAAAAAGGTACTTTTACTTTCATTAAGCCTTGCTTTAGGCTTCGGTGCTTTTGCACAAGACCGTGTTGCAAAGAGTGACATTCAGTCATTCAAAGTCAATTCAAAGAAGGTAGCTGTGGGTAATGAGACCATCAACCCTTCAGCAGCCAATTTTGCTCCCCAAACCGCCAAGAGCGTAGTCATCAACAGATGGCAAGACATGGAGTATGCCGAGTCGATGTACACCACTTATGACCTTCAGTCGAACAGCTGGTGCTCCAATCGTATGTATCAACTGCCCGACGGCAATGTGGGTATTGTTGCCACTTTCTCACACGAACCCAACCAGTCGGCTTCTGACCGTGGTACCGGTTACAACTTCTACAATGCCGCTGAACAAGCATGGGGTGAAGAACCAGAAGCGCGCGTCGAAAGCATGAGAACAGGTTGGCCTACCATCGCTCAATGGGGCGAACGCGGTGAAATCATGATTTCTCACTCACCCTGCCGCTGCTGGACCAGAGAAATAGCTGGTGAAGGCGAATGGCAGTACATGGGCGAACTTCCCTATGCTCCGGAAGGCTATCCTTACCCGGGCGAGAACATCTCCTGGCCCAGAGTAACCACTTCTGGTGACAACCACAACATCATCCACGTGATTGGCGACATCCAACACAGCGTTAGCGACAGTGAGGTTCACCACCACCAAGCTTATCTCCGTTCGGAAGATGCTGTGAACTGGACGATTTCCTACTCACCTCTGGCCCAAGACGGCGAAGAGGCTGACAACTATTCAGCTGATGCCTATAACATCGCCTCCAACGGTCACACTGTGGCTATGATTTACTCCGATGACCTCCAGAGCCACGTTGTCATGTACAAATCCACCGACGACGGTCTGACCTGGAACAGAACGGTCATCTGGGAGAACCCCTACTACGGCTGCGACTGGGTAACCGATGAATGCTCCGTCTTCACCGACACTCTGTATGGTCCCTCAAACGTGGCTATTGCCGTCGACAACAACGGTATCGCCCACGTGGTCATGAACACCTATGAGTACATCCACGACGAAATCGGTGACACCTACACCACTTACAGTGGCAGAGCCGTTGACGGTATCTACTATTGGAACGACACTCAAGAAGCTCCTATCAAATCAGAAGACGGCAACCCGCACCACGCTCTGAGACTGTGGTGGCCTACCGGCGACGGTTATGTCCAAATGCATGCTGACTCCACCAAATGGGCAGGTTTCCTTCCCATGTTCGAGGATGAAAACGGTAACATGATTGAGTACGATAATGACAAGTTCTACAACGAAAAAGACTACTTCTACAAATTCCGTAGCGGTCAGTCCGGTATGCCTGCCCTGTCCATCGACCCCTATGGCAACATCGCTTTGGCTTACTCATGCCCCAACACCAAACGTGGTGAAAACGAGTTGAACAAGTACTACAGAAGCATCTTTGTCAGCTATTACAATGCTGACGAGGGTTACTGGCACCAAGTGGTCGACGAACTCATCGACGATTTCATGTATCAGTATTCAGAGTTCATCTTCACCGTGTCGGTGAACAACACGGTCAACCCGGGTGAATTCTGGTTTGGCTTCCAGGAAGATATGACGCAAGGTTTGTACTGGGGCAGCAACGCCACCCAGTCTGACGCTACTGAGAACCACATCATGGCTGTCAAGATTATTGCCGATCCCGAGTTTGTGAGCGTCCCCGAGAACCACGATGCCATCAACCCGATGACTGCCGTTCGCGTGTATCCTAACCCCGCCACTGACGTGCTCAACATTGAGGTGAATGCCTCTCAGAGCAGCGACATGAGCATCAACGTGTTCAACATCATGGGTCAGAAGGTTCAGGAGCAGAACGTCAACATCAATGCCGGCATCAACACGCGCAGCATCAACACGGCTGAGCTCGCCAGCGGCATCTACTTCGTGACCGTCAAGGCCAACGGCTTTGAGAACACTATGAAGTTCATCGTCAAATAAGGATCTTTTTTATAAAAGCCAATAGCAGTTCGCTGCGAAAAGGGGACCTTCGGGTCTCCTTTTTTTTGTACTTTTTTTCCGAAAATGTCTCAATTTAACGAAAAAGTACTATCTTTGCCCCAATTTCTCTTAAATTACAATCTCAAACAAACCACTAATTATTAACCAAACTCATTCAAAATGAAAAAGTTATTTACTTTAGCACTAGTCTTGTTGGTGACCTTCGCTGGTTACTCGCAAGTGAAGAGTACAATGAACAGAGACGCTATGCGCAAAGTTGCCACCATGCAAAAGGCAAGCAGAATGGACAACATGAACGTGAACGCCAACGTTCAAAGCCAACCCAACATGAACCGTGTGGATTACAGAGATGGCGAATTGGATTACACCTATTACGACTGGCAATCGAACCAAGGTCCTCGTACCTGGACCATCAATTGGCCCGATGGCAAGGTGAGCTTCGGCTATACCTATGCCAGTGATGAAAACTACAGCGACCGTGGTACTGGCATCGGCACCTACGATCCTATCACTGACGAATGGTACAGCAGCGCAGGCCGAATCGAGGCTGAAAGAACTGGGTTTGGCTCCATCGCCCGCTACAAGGATAACGGCATCGTCATTGCTGCCCACACCAGCAACAACCTTGGTGTCTACATCGTTGAAGACAAGGACAACATCGTGCCGAACAGCACCTCAGCTGCCCTTTACACCAACAACAGTTCCTATACGCACCCTGCCGTGATGACCTCCGGTGTCAACCGCGACATCATCCATGTCTTCTGCGGCAACTTCGATGATAGCACCCTTCCTGCCTTGTATTGGCGTTCGTCTGACGGCCAGACCTGGGACAAGACAGAAGTAATCCTTCCCTATATCGAAGAGTACGGTGCCGACTGGGGTACCAATGATTATTATTGGATGGAGACCACCGACGACAACTGCCTCGCCCTAGTCATCAACAGCGCTTGGAGCGACGGCATGGTGCTCTACAGCTACGACAATGGTGAGACCTGGGAAAGAAAGGTGTTCTACCATCATCCTGGTGTTCATAACACCTACACCACTGAACATGTTGCTTTCCTCTATCCTCGTTGGACATCATGCGTATGGGGTGTCAACGGCGAACTCTGCATGGCCTACGAATTCAATGGCACCAATGACCAAGCAGGTTCAGGCGGCTACTATGCTGGCATCGGTGGCGTAGCTTTCTGGAGTGAGACTATGCCTTATCGTGGCACCCAACCTCTCTACGGCGTTGACCCCAGCAACCCCTTGCCTCCCACTCCTGGCCAACCCTTCATCATGGACTCGGCCTACATCATGGAAGATATTTATATGAGCTGGCCGATTTGGCAAGAGCAAACCCACGACATGTTTGAGGAATACATCGGTTTCCTTCCTGCCTTGGATGACAACCAGCAACCTATTATAAACTTCGACGACATCACTGAGTTTAACATCGAAGACTTAACTGCACACGGTGCATACAACTGCGGTCCCGTGGCTATGCCGGTCCTTTGCAAACTTCCTGGAAGTGATTACGATATGGTGGCCGTTTGGAGTGCTATGGACGAGCATAATCAAGATGGCGACAACTCAAACCATTACTTTAAGCTCTTTGCTTCCTATTCAGGCGATGGTGGCAGGAACTGGGAGGACCAAATCCAAATCACCACCGACTTCATGCACACTTACAGTGAATTTGTATACACTCAAGCCACTGTGATTGGCCAAACCCTTGTCCTTGCCGTACAGACTGACGGTGGATCTGGCACCTTCGTTATGGAGGACGATACCGATGGCTCTGACAACTACTATCAAGGAATGACCTTAGAACTGCGTGACCTCTTCCCGACAGCTAACGTCGGCTTGCCAGAAGTGGAGAGCAACAACCACATCAGCGTGTATCCTAACCCTGCTGTTGGTCAACTCAATGTGAACCTGAACAAGAACGCTGAAGTGACTGTCTACAACATCATGGGTCAAACCGTGATGACCGTCGAAGGCCACGTTGGTGCCAACACCCTTGACATCAGCAACCTGAACAGCGGCATCTACTTCGTCAGCGCCGGTAACGATACTCAGAAGTTCATTGTCAAATAAATAGTACTACTTATCACAAAAAAAGGAGGCTCAAATGCCTCCTTTTTTTTGTTTCACTATATCCATTGCAAGATATATCGCCTTGCGTAGCGCATCGGGCGAAGCCTGATTGGCATTGGCGATATCGAATCCAGGACCGTGCATCGGAGCGGTGCAGACGGCAGGCAGTCCCGCCCAATAGTACGCCCCTCCATTGACCGAAATCAGCTTGAAGGGCATCACACCCTGTTCGTAAGTCATCGCCAATATGGCATCGTACTTCAACCAAGCCCCTTTGACAAAGAGCCTTGCAGGCGAGAAAGGCCCGAAGACAAGCATCCTTCGGTTTTGTGCCTCAGTGATAGCCGGCACTACAATATCGTTCTCGTCCGTATTGCACGTCTCACCCGCATGGGGATTGAACCCCATCACAGCAATCTTAGGCGCGTTGATGCCGAAATCCGTCTTCAGGGACTTCGACAGCACCTCCAACTTACGCACCACCATAGCAACATCAATTTTCGCTAAAGCCTCACGCAAAGGGATATCATCGGTTACCAGACCTATACGCATGAAGTCGCTCACCAAGACTCGTAGTGTCTCAGGGTTGTTGAAAAAGGCAGCCATTAACCCGCCCAGCTTTTGATTAATCTTCTGGCTCGATGGAGTCAGAACCAAGGCATCAAGATACTCGCTCTGCAAATCCTCGACGGCTTTCTTCATCGAAACTCCCGACATCTCGTCAGAGAGCGCTGAAGGCTGACCCGGCTCAATCTTCAACTCGTAATCCACGATGTTGATGATATTGAATTTATACGCCCAAGCCTGCCGGGCATCGCGGGTCAGTGAATAGGTGAAATCTTCGATGCCAAAGTTCTTCTTATAATACGACAACACCTTCGACTGACCATAAAGAATAGGGGTCAGCAAGGTCATAATACGCGCATCAGCGAAAGCTTTGAGGATAATCTCATACGAGATTCCGTTAATGTCGCCGTGAGTGATTCCCACACGCGGCATCAGTATTTGTTGGGGGTTATCTTGCATAGGCTCCTTTTATTGGACTGAAATTCAACACAAAATCAGCCCTCAAAGATAGACAATAAAATTATATAAACAATAATTTCAGCCTATTTTTTGTGAAAAAAGCATATTTTTGAAGCCTTCCATGATTTTTTCGGTGGCTCCTACCTGCTGTTGGAGATAGTTTCTGCAAGTTTCTGAAGCCTTACTATAAAACACCTCATCGTTCATCAGACGGGTGAAAATCTCCTCAAGTTGCGCCGCATTTTTGACAGAGAAGGCCCCTTGCCGTCCCACCAGGTCGACGGCTTCCTTAAAGTCAGTGTATTTCGGTCCGAACACCACGGGGCATCCAAAGGTGACGGGTTCCTGGATGTTGTGGATGTTCACCCCAAAGCCTCCGCCGATGTAGACAAAACGGGCATACTGATAAAGCTGCGAGAGAATGCCTATGGTGTTTACCACCAAGATATTGGAGCGGCACTCTTCCTTCAGTTCGGAATACAACACCGCCTTGGGAAACTGGGCCTGAATCTGAGCAATATGACTCGCCGAAATGTCGTGGGGCGCGATGATGAGGCAATACGACTCAGGAAGCTGGGGATAGAATGCCTCCAACAGCTTCTCGTCAGGCGGCCATGTGCTACCGGCGATGATACACTGCAGTCCTCCAATAAACCTTTCAATTTCGGGGAACGACTTAGCCTGCTTTGCGATGGCTGCCACACGGTCGAAACGGGTATCGCCACAAATCGTGTAATTGTCAAACCCATATTTATGCAACAGTTCAGCCGTCTTCTTATCCTGCACGAAGAAATGGGTCACGTTGTGCAGCTGCTGGCGAAACCACCTGCCGAAAGACCTAAAGAAGAAAGACTTCTCATTGAAAATCAGGGAGACGTAATACAAAGGCACATCGGCTTCCTTCAAGGCATTCATATAATGGAACCAAAACTCGTACTTGATGAAGAAAGCAGCAATAAAATGATGACGCCGCAACCATTGCTTCGCGTGATGGGATGTATCAGTGGGCAGATACAGTACCTCGTCGGCCAAAGGGTAGTCCTTGCGCACTTCATAGCCCGAGGGCGAGAAGAAAGAAAGCAGGATTTTATACTGCGGATAATCCTTCTTGAGGGCTTCGATGATGGGTCTCCCCTGCTCAAACTCGCCCAACGAGGCAGCATGAATCCAAATCCAGTCGCCGTCACCTGTAGGCTGAGGCAACTTGGCCCGACTCTTCATCCTGAACTCCTTCATCTGCCTCAGACGGCCCTTAACCCAATGTCTGGCCTTCTCATTGCCGAACAATGCCGCTATGCATACACCTATGGTATAGAGCGTGACACCTATGGTAAACAGAATCAGCATAATCAGTTATAGTAATACTCTTCGGGTTGGCGTTGATAAGTAGGGATGTTCCAACAGACGCGGAAGCCATAATACAGGTAGTTGTAACGTTTGGCGGGGTCAGTATAGCCTACCGGGACACCGTCAAACACGCGGAAGTCGTATTTACGATAGTCGCGGGTGCGGGCGTAGGTAGCCTCAAACGACACCGAAACGTTGGTGACGCGGCTGTCGCCAAGATAAAGATAACCCGCCTCAAGATGCAACGCCGGGCCACCGCGCATCCGGTCGTAACCATAGGCATACTCCTTGTATACGGGATAGGGAGTGTTGTTGGTATTGATGTCGTAGTCAATCTTGATACGGTTGCGCAGATAACCCACACCAGCCTGAACGAAGATGCCGCTGTTGGGATTAGGCCAAACAGGGAACAGTTTGCCGACCTCAAGCTGGAAGTGCATCCCGCGTTGATAGATGGCGAAGGTGGTATAAAGCCCAGCCGAACCTGTCATCTCGCCTTCGTCAGTAGTGAGACTCTCGCCAAAGATGTCGATACGGTCGCCCTTCAACCGATTGCCGAAAATGTAATTGCCGTTGGCAGTCAAAAGCCAGTTCGATGCCGTCTTGAAGACAAAACTGCCTCCGATGGTGTTGCTCACGCCATAGTCTGTCTTCAAGTCAAAAGCAGGAAAATGAAAGGCGTAAGTAGCCTGAAACATGGCCACGGGGATAGGCTCCTTCATGATGTCTTTCGGCATCTGGGCTTGCAGCGCCAAGCCCGAGAGCAGCAGCAAAGAGATAAAGAGTTTACGCATAGTCATCCGGTTTTCTATTTCAACGGGAAAAGCTCCATTTTCGTATAAGGAGTGCAAAAATACAAAAAAAGGTCGCCTCTGGCTGAAGCGACCTTGAAAAATATGAAATCAATTCTTTATTGCTTGACTATTTTGCGGATGAGTTTCGCCTCACCTTTATAGATGCAAAGCATATAGACACCGCTTTCGAGACCGTCAAGCTGAACGGCATCATCTTCCACCTTCAGACTGTGGATGAGTTTACCTTCAACAGTATAAATGTCGATTTGGCTCATGCCGACGCATTCGATAGTCACTTTATCGGAGGTCGGGTTGGGATAGATGGAGAGTTTGCCGTCGTTCTCGTCCACACCCGTGAAATAGTTGGCGCAAGCCTCTTCCGACAAAGCAGAAATACCCTTCTCAAAAATGGCCTGCACAGCGTAGCAATGCACCGCATCTATAGCCATTTCAGTGTCGTTGTAGAAACCTGCATTGAAATGCTCCACAATCAGTTCACCATCGCGATAGAGATTGTAACCCATAGTGCCATACAACACATCCCAAGCCGTTGACATCAAGCCTTCGCGGACGTCCGTAATACGAATCATAGGAGCAGTGCCATTCACCTCAAAGGTATAGATAGCCGACAAAGCCACACATTCCTCGGTGACCGGGGTGATGACGATTTGATGCGTACCATCCTCGATGGCAGTAGTATAAGTGACACCTGTCACCTCAATGGCTTCTTCTTCATCAATACGAACGAGATAGTCCTCAACCGAACCTTCCCAAGAGAAAGTCACCTCATTGCCGACAAAGGCATAGTCGAAACCATCCACGATACTACAAACATTTACCGTGAGGCAAACCTCTTCAGAATCACATCCATTGGGAGAATGTGCCTTCACGCAGATTTGATTGTCGCCAATTTCGCCCTCGAATGAAACAGTGGTTCCTTCGACTTGAGCCGTTGCGCCGTTCTTGGTCACCATATAATAGGAGGCATTGTCAACGGCATCCCATGCGAAATACAACATCCCTTCCTCGTCAATAGTGACGAAACGCAGGTTTTCAACTGCATTAATCAGGCACAAATTGATGCTTGCGCCCAAGGCATAACAATTTTCTACAACAGGCTTCACCATAACGGTCGGTGCGTCTGTCTCAATGTCGAGTGCACAAGATGTTTCCTCGACAGTAGCCGCCCATGCTCCATCGACATACACCTCGTATTGGCTCACACCCTCAAGGGCATCCCATGAAAGGTTGACAGCATGACCTATATTGGTATAGGTCAGATTGTTAACAGCCTCAGTCATGCATACCTCCACGTGGACATCTTTCTCGCATTCCTCAAAGATGGTTCTCACATACACATCATGAACACCTGGTGTAATCCAGAAAACACAATTTGTTTGATTGAAAGCACCCAACAACTCTCCATCCATATAAACCTGATATTCCACCAGTCCCGTCGGGTCTTCAGGGGCTTCCCAAGTAAGGGTGAGCATCATCTCATCATTCAAAGTGTAATCCAGATTCTGCACGGAACCGCAGGACGATATCTCCACCTCGGCACAAATATATTCGCTCTGGCAGTCGTCGTAGGCGGCATAAACGCAATAGAGATAGGTGTCGTCTTCAAGGTTGGTGTCCGTGTAGGTAAAGTCCTCAACGAGGTCAAGCAACTCGGTGCCACGATAGATTTCGTACCAAATCGGAGTGCCGCTTTCAGGGGCATCCCAAGTGAGGAGCACATCGTGGTCAATCACCTCGTAAGCGAGATTGCGGATGGGGTCGCAGAACTGGGGTGCACCGGTGCCGCCTGTGCAGTCGATGGTGAAGGTCTGCGTACCGCTGAAGCCGCCACTGTTCTGATAGATGACTGTGCCGTCGTCATAGGTAATGACGAAGCTGCATTCCTGTGTCCACGAGCCATTGTGCCAAGTGAGTGAGATGGTGGAATTGGAAGCCACCTCGCGCACATAGGTAGCCGAGCTACCCGATGCAACCTCCATATTCTCAGTAGGCGTACCGTCAGAGTATTCCACCGTGAGATAGTTTCCCTGCCAGCCGTCACCATAGGAGTCGGTGAGCGAGAAAGTGATATTGCAGCTGTTCCTATAGTTGAACGTATGCGTTGTGACCTTGCCATTGGCATCGGTGAAGGTCAGCGTGAAGGGAATGATGAAATCGGCTGGTGCATTGGCGTCGAGGGTGACATTAAAGTCGGCAAAACCCATCATCTCTGCACCGATGGTGCCGTATGACTTCTCCGTTTCATTCAATGTAATCAGTTCATACTCCGTTGAGAGCACACCCACAATAGACTGGGCCAGCTCGTTACCCATGTTTTCGACAATGATACGGAGATTGGCTGTCTCTCCGGGATTGAGAAGCCCGTTGCCGTTGTCGTCGTTCAGTACGGCAGTGGCGGCATACTGCAACCGATAGTCATAGACCAGGATATTGAAAAAATAGGTGGCGGTATACTCGCCGTCGATGTGAATATCGATGCTGAATCTGACGTTAGTGTTGCCTATCGCCTCGTCGTCGAGGGTGAAAGCGAAAGCATCGTTGACGGTGAGGGTCTGGTTGGGGGCGAAATCAGGGAACTGCACCGTGTTCTCGGTGATGGTGACATACTGGTCTTCCGTACTGAGCACCACCGAAACATTGCCCACCGTCTCGTCGGTGACATTGTCCAAAGTCAGCGACAGGCTGACCGACTCACCCGGGTTCAGCTTATGGTTGTCGTTGCCCAAGGGGTCATCGAGTTCGAAAGCGTTGTACTTGATGGCACCCAGTTGTACCGTCTCGACAGCAGCCAGCACATTGATGCGGCCAAAGCCATAGGTGTTGCTTTTGCCTTCGGCAAGCGGCACAGCGGTTTCCTCAAGGATGCGGCACACCTCCGAAGGCATCAGGTTGATGTCCTTGCTCAACATAAGCGCCATGCACCCTGCGGCACAAGGCGTAGCCATCGACGTACCACTCATGTTGGTATAGCCCGAATTGCTCTGGTAGTTGGCCGATTTAATCTCAACACCGGGGGCGCACAGATCGGGACGAATGAGTCCGATGCCCGGTTCGTAGGGATAGTCGCCAAACTCGGTATTGGTCCAGGTGAGAGGTCCACGTGAGGTAAAGCTGGCTGCATTGTCGTTATAATCGACGGCACCGATGCACACCGAGCAGGTCTGTCCTCCGGGATTCTCACCCTGCACCTCATCCATATAAGGCGGAGGGCAGCTGCCCGGCACACGCACGTTGTTCGGAATGGGATACATATATTGTTGACCGCCCTCGTTGCCGGCAGCGATAGCTGCCACTATGCCTGCATCCAAAGTTGCCTCGCAAGTATAGCGCAACAAAGTACGATCGGGGATGGTCGAATTGGGAAGACCCAACGACATACTGAACATATCGCAGCCATGCTCCACAGCCCATTGGATACCGTTGGAAATCTCCGTGGCACCACCGTTGCCATCACCATTCAAGCACTTGACGCACATCAAGGTGGCTTGGGGAGCCATACCTGTCTGCGAGCCAGCCGTACCATCGCCACACACCGTACCCGAGCAGTGTGTCCCGTGTCCGTGGTCGTCCATAGGGTCGTTGTCGTTGTTATAGACATCGTAGCCGTGATGGGGGAACTCCGAGCCTCCATCCCAAAGGTGGCCGGCCAAGTCCAAGTGGTTGTAGTTGACTCCCGTGTCGATGACAGCCACCACCACGCCTTCGCCCGTGTAGCCCAAAGCCCATACTTGGTCGGCATTCACTTGAGTCACGTTAGGTGTAATCTCGCGAGTAGCGGATGCTGGGCGGGCTTCTTCCCCGTCGGGAATACAGTTGCGCTCGATGGCGTAGCCTATGATTTCTATGTCGTTGCGTTGAGCCAAGTCCTGAATGGCGGCTTGGGTCGCTTCAAAGCTCAAGGCATTGGCCATCCAGAGGATAGTCGGCTCGGTAGTCAGGCCGTTGCGCTGCATTTCTGACAGCGAATGCCGCAAGTCGTATTGCGTTGCTGTGGCAAACTCCTTCAGCTCGCTGACCACAAACTCGCGCCTTTGGGCACGGGTGACGTAGTAATCGGCACGACGGTTCAGCTCGGTGCGGTCGTAGTGCGATTTCATGATGACGACGACCTTGATTTTCTCGTCGTCGCTGCGGCGACCCATCTCCTCAGTGAGCAGCGGGTCGATAATATTCTGGGCAAAGCCGCTCAAGCAGAGGGCTGCCTCCATTAAGATTAGGAATAATAGTTTTTTCATGCAAACTAATTTTGATTATTAATGATTTTTTCCAAAGTAGTATCCGTAAAAGTATCCCAAATCTTAAGTCGGATAGGCTTATAATCATCAAATAATTGCTTGATGAATTCTACTTCAAACACCAGCCGCAAATCATTTTCATCAGCATCAGGATGCACTTCATGTTTGGAACCTACTCGAGCTATTTTGATGAGATATAAATCCCTAATTCCTTGCTTTTTGATATATGGCATAAAATAATACAACTTATTGAGTGCCACAGTAGAAGGAAACTTTTTCCCTGTATAATAAACCTTTGCCGAACCGTCAAGGAACAAATCAACATTATCACTCTTCACAAGACTGACTAGGACATTTTTCCCATTATCTAAATTAGAATCAACAACTTCTGATCCATGATTGACAATCTCTGCTGGAAACTCTTTCTTAATATCCACAACATTTATTGGGTTGTCAACTCCCAAATATGCCATTATGGAATCACCAACAAACTTGGCTAAATTGACAGGAACTGCGTTACCAATCATTTGTTCCATATCAGTCTTGGTACCAATGAACTTAAAATCTTTCGGAAAAGTCTGAATCATGCTACGTTCTCGTGTTGTCAACGGGCGAATGCCCTCCAATGTAGTTACTGGATCCGTTGGATGTAACTGATAACCAGATGGCATAGGACGATTCACTCCACGAATAGTGGGACTAGGTTCGTTAACGCTAAAAATACCTCTACGGGCATAACTGCGAGGGTGCCTGTAATAATACTTAATGTCTATCTGGTTTCCAAAATAATCTGCAATGGTCATTTCTTTTGAAGCTTGACGCTTCTCCAACACATCAGCCATAAAGCCGTCATTTTCACCGAGATGACCTATCATAATAAAACGTTTACGCCGTTGTGGAACGCCACAAAAACTTGCATTTAGCACAGTCTCTGTTAGACCATAGCCACAATCCTTGAAGATTTCCCTCGCCTCAACCAACTTGCCCGTCTTTAAGATTCGGTCAACATTCTCCATTACAAACCATTCTGGTTTAATGGCAGCAACAATCTTTGCATAACTCACAGTCAAATCACCCCTCCCATTATTCTCGTTGCGTTTCCCCGCAGATGAAAAATCTTGACAAGGGGGACCTCCTATTATCATGTCAGGCCTATACTTTTCAATCTCCACAACCGTTGATTCAACATCCGATAAATCTTGTTTTATTACAGGATGGTCGAAATTGTTATGATAAACGGTAACTGCTTCTTCCCAATTATCAAACGCGGCAAGGATTTCATATCCAGCCTTTTGAAAGCCTAAGCTCAAGCCTCCACAACCACAAAACAAATCAACTACTTTCATCACACAAATAGTTCAGGATGACTAACTAAATAAGCATCGAATCTTCTTTCCGGACGAAGAAACTTTTGCCCATTACCTAGAATAATATTCTTTATCTCATGCTTTGAGACTCTTGGCTTGGATAATTCATTACACCTCATCAACGGATTCGTTAATTTGCCACTGATTGCAAAAGCTTTGTCTGTTTTATACTTGTATGACAAGTCATTGACAATGCTAGTATAGTTGAACCTATTAAATTGTGTAAAATCCCACAACATTTTGTATAACCAAATGATTGTCCGTTGGTTGCGGGAAATGTCATCCACAGGATTTGTTTCCCTCAAACACATTTGTATTACTGACAGATTCGACCATACAAAAACATCAAGACATTCTGTTGCCAAATCTCTTAGATTTTGGCTTGTTTTCCAAATAGGCTGTATTATTAAGGGGACTTGCTTTCGTGAAATATCAGAAGAAACATTTAATACAGCTTTTTTTATCTCATCATAATGAGGTAACACTTGCCTGATTTCTCCCCAATTCTTTATTTCCTCACCTATTGTGTTCAGTAAAATGTGTAGTTTGTTTTTCCCTTTTGGATTGTCGTAACAAGCACAAATGCTACAAGCAAGAAATAGAATTGTAGGAGACCTTACTACAATTTCGCTTCCATAATCTATCTCATTTGCATCCTTTGTAGTGTTATCAGGAAGCGTAGTCAATTTGACTTCCAAACCACTCATTGGTGCGTTCGTTGTGCGATTTATCATCACTAAATCTATCTTCTCCTTTTTGGAAGCTACATAATACTGTTCGTATGGGTAATATCCTGACTCATAATCATAATACGCTTCATCACTTAATGGGTCTATTTTCAATAGATCAGACGCAGTAATGTACTTATGAACAATTTCATTATTATTCTTCGTACAAATATATACAGGATCCATACCTATACTTCCCATATAAGCCACCAACGAAGCAGGAAAAGAACTATTAAACTGGTTCTTACCCCAACTATCTTCTTTGGTGTAGTCTCTACTGGAATGCTTTTGTCCAAAAAGACCAGGTGTTATTTCTTTTTCCATAGTTATCACTCATTGGGAATTAGCATTTTGCAAAAGTAGTAATTTTCATGATACAAGGGCTCGCATTGAAGTATATTTGAAAAAAACTTTGATTCAAAGCACATAATATCCAATATGTCATCTAAAGAAAACTTTGATTATCGTATCTTTGCAGCCCATTTTTATAGCTATGTTGGAAAACAAATACACCGAATCCGTCCTTCCCAACGGCATCAGGCTGCTCCATAAGGAGAAAAAGGGAGAGATAGCCCACCTCGTTCTGATAGTGGAAACCGGCACCCGTGACGAAGAGGCATACGAGAACGGGCTGGCCCACTTCGTGGAACATACCATCTTCAAAGGCACCCAGCGACGCAAGGCTTATCATATCCTCAGCTGCTTGGACAACGTGGGTGGCGACCTCAACGCCTTCACCACCAAGGAAGAGACCTGCATCCAAGCCACCTTCCTCAAGCAGCACTACCAGCGCACCCTCGACCTCTTTGCCGACATCGCTTTTCACTCCACCTTCCCTGAGAACGAACTGGCCAAGGAGAAGGAAGTCATCCTCGACGAGATTAACTCCTACTTGGACTCACCCTTCGACGAAATTTATGACCTGTTTGAAGAGATGGTCTTCGAAGGTCACCCACTGTCGCGCAATATCCTGGGCACTACCGAGCTGGTAAAAGGATTCCGTCAGCAGGATATCCTCGACTTTATGAGCCACAACTACAGCACAGACCAAATGGTGCTGGCCTCGGTAGGAGACATCTCATCCAAGGACTTCGAGCGGTTGGCTATGCGCTACTTCGGAGAACAACCTGCACATCTTATTAATAAGAAACGCGAGCCTTTCAAGGGATATGCTCCCAAGCATCGCGAGATGGAGCGCAAGAACCACCTGAGCCATTGCATGATCGGCAGCATAGCCCCTGAGTTCTGTAGTCCCCTGCGGATGCCCATCGTGATGCTCAACAACGTGTTGGGCGGTCCCGCCATGAGTTCACGCCTCGGACTCAACATCCGCGAGAAATACGGCTTCGCCTACAGCATCGAGTCGCAATATTCAGCCTATTCCGACACCGGCCTCATCAGTATCTACATGGGGGTCGACCCCGATTCGTTGGAAAAGGCCATCGGTCTGGTCTATAAGGAATTGGACAAACTCTGCCAGCAGCCTCTCGGCACCATGCAGCTGCAACATGCCAAGCAGCAGCTCATCGGACAGGTCGCCTTGAGCTACGAGAGCGGGATGACTGAATTGCTTAGTGCCGCCCGTTCCCTCTTGATGGGCGATACCATTGAATATATGGACGACATCATCCGCAAGGTCAATGCCGTCACCGCCAAAGACATCATCGATATCGCCAACCAGGTGTTTGACAAACAACAGCTGAGCCAGATTTTGTTTCGGGGAGTTGAGAATTGAGAGTTGAGAGTTGATAGTTGATAGTTGAGAGTTGGGAGTTTTTTGTAACTTTGCACCGAAATACGATTTAGCATGACCTCTTTTGACTTTTGGAATATCGTCCGCTCTATCCCGAAGACCTTGCGCTTCAATCTGCACTATTTTCCGCTGAAGACAGCCTTGAAACTGCCTGTCGTGGTGTCGCACCGCACGTTTTTGCGCGAGCTGAACGGCAAGGTGGTATTGCCTGAAAAAGTGGAAACGGCAATGATAAAGATAGGTTTTGGCGACGTGGGGCATTACGACCGCAAGCGTTCCCGCAGCATCTGGCAGGTGAGCGGAATGGTAACCTTCAGAGGCAAGGCGAGCATCGGACACGGGTCAAAACTCTCGGTTCGCGGTGACTTGAAACTCGGTGCCGACTTCAATATGACGGCAGAAAGCACCATCGTCTGCGCCAAGGAAATCTGCTTCGGCGACGACTGTCTGCTGAGTTGGGACATCCTCGTGATGGATACCGACGAACATCCTTTATACAACAAGGAGCATAAACGCATCAATCCAGACAAGCCCATCTTGGTGGGTAATCATGTCTGGATTGGTTGTAAATGCGTGTTGCTGAAGGGTGCTGTAATCCCTGACGACACCGTTGTGGCGGCAGGCACGCTGCTGACCTCAGCCATTTCGGGCGAACAGCAGGTGATTGGCGGCAACCCGCCGTCTGTCCTCAAGCGCGATGTCCGTTGGGAACACTGATTGTCTCACGCAGAATACGCAGAATTATATGAAGCGCGGCGACGCAAATATTACGTCCGGTAGGTTCTGCGATTTCTGCGGATTCTGCGTGCAATAATTTCAAATCGATTCAATCACCGAGCAGAGGTTAGCGAAGATTTGCGGGATTTCACCTACGCCGTTCACCGCGTGCAAGTTGCCCTTGGCCTCATAGAAGCCCATGACCGGCTGCGTCTTCTCGTTGTATTCCACAAAACGGTGCTTGATGGAATCAATGTTGTCGTCGGCACGACCGCTGACCTTGCCGCGTTCCAGCATACGCTCGATGAGCATTTCCTCCGGCACTTCGAGACTGAGGACGCCTGAAAGCGTCATGTTGTATTTTTGCAGCAAGTCGTCCAGAATATCAGCCTGCGGCACCGTGCGAGGATAGCCGTCGAAGAGGAAACCGGGGGAATTCACATTCTCGGAGAGTTTCTTCTCGATGATTCTCGCCACGATTTCGTCAGAGACGAGTCCACCCTTGCCGATGATTTCCTTCACCTGCAAGCCCAGTTCGCTTTCTGCGGCGATTTCTTCACGAAGGATTTCGCCTGTTGAAATATAAGTCAGATGATATTTCTCGCGCAGGAACTGCGACTGCGTTCCCTTGCCTGCCCCTGGAGGGCCAAATAGAATGATGTTAAGCATGGTATGTTGTTGAATTGTTGATTGTTGAATTGTTGATTGTTGAATTGTTGAACTGTTGACGCTATGCGGGGCATGATTCTATAATCTTGTAGATATCTGGAAGGTTTCTCCCCTGTTGGTTGTAGTCGAGGCCGTAGCCCACGATGAACTCGTTGCCGATTTCCATACCTTTGTAGTTGATGGGGTAAGTGTATTGGAAAGACTTGGGCTTGAAGAACAAGGAGGCAATACGCACGTCGGAAGCCTTCAGGTCGTGAAGCTTCTGTATGGTGTAGCGCATCGTGTGGCCCGTATCCACAATGTCTTCCACGATGACCACATGCCGTCCGTCCAGAGGATGGTCCAAGCCTATCAGCTCGCGCACCACACTGGTGCTTTCGGTTCCGGCGTAGGACGACAGTTTCACGAAACTGATTTCGCAAGGGATGGTCAGCCGCTTGAACAGTTCGGAGGCAAACATGAAAGCGCCGTTAAGCACGACGAGAAACAGCGGATTCATACCGTCAAGGTCGCGGTTGATCTGGTCGGCCACCTTTTGAATCTCGGATTCTATTTTCTCTTGGGTGATGTAGAGTCCAAACTCCTTGTCTAACACTTTTACTGTTTTCATTTCCAAAGGATTAATGATTATCTATCCGTATCACATAGGCGACACAAAGATACAAAATGCATTCATTAGGTCAACCGCATGAGAAAAAAAACTACTTTTGCCCCATAAACTTAGGCCCCTGAGCTTGTCGAAGGGCCGACCGATAACATGACGGTACTTCGACAGGCTCAGCAACCTTTTCTAACAGAATAACAGCTATGACACCAATAGTAAGCATCATCATGGGAAGCACTTCCGACCTTCCCGTACTTGAAAAAGCCGCCCAGTTCTTTGACGAGATGGCTATCCCCTTTGAAATGAATGCCCTGAGTGCCCACCGCACGCCACAAGAGGTGGAGACCTTTGCCCACGAGGCCCAAGGGCGCGGCATCAAGGTCATCATCGCCGCCGCAGGCATGGCTGCCGCCCTGCCCGGCGTGATTGCCGCCAACACCACCTTGCCCGTCATCGGCGTACCCGTAAAGGGAATGCTCGACGGTTTGGATGCAATGCTGTCCATCATCCAGATGCCCCCAGGCATTCCCGTAGCCACAGTAGGCGTGAACGGAGCCTTGAATGCTGCTATCCTCGCCGCTGAGATGCTGGCTTTAGGTGATGCCGAAATGGCCAAGAAGGTCGCCAACTACAAGGAGAACCTAAAGAACAAAATCACCAAGGCCAACGCCGAACTGAAAGAGGTAAAGTACCAGTATAAGACGAACTAAGGGCACTGATTGCTTGGCGCAAGCAGTTTTACGGAGGTTTCTTTTTCTTCTTTTCCACATTGATGGGCGTGCTGTTAGGGAAGACGATGCTGTAGGCAGCGTCTAACGCCTTGACGTTCACTTGATGGAGACCTATGCCTTGCTTCACTTCGACGAAGGCGATGAGGAACTCGCGGCTCATGCGGGGACTCAGCGCGGGCGGGGGCAAAATGTCCATCCCGTAGACCTGCTCGTCGTCGACAACGGTGTTGAGGCACACCTCCCAGATGAAGTCGTCGGTGGCTTCAGGTCCCATCCACGACTGGAGGACGCGACGGATGCAGAACCGCTTGTACTGCATCCCGAGGAGTTGCCTCGTGCGCTCCAGCTTGCGCCAGAGCTGCACGAAGCCTTCCTGTGTGTTGGTGATTTCTGTTTTCATTTCATATTGACTTTGACACTTTGACACCTTGACACTTTGACACCTTATTGCTTTCGGTACATCCTCTCCCCTGTCGCCACAATCAGCTTCTGTATACGCCAGTTCTTCAGCATCTGCTTCACGCTGTTGCGCGTCACGCTGGCTCCCTTCACGGCAACCGCATGTTGCACGGCTTGTTCAAAGGTGAACTGAGGATCTAAGCGTTCAAAGATGGAGTCGTTTCTGCCTCGGAAGACGCGCTCGCCCAAAGGGCCACCCGCATAATCCCTGCTGGTGAAGGCATTCTCGATGCGCTCGCGGAAAAAGTGGAGCGCATTCTCTATCAACGAATTGGCAATTTCATCATAGATGTCCAACAGCTGCGGGGTCTGCACTTTCAGCAGCATCTCCTTCCAGAGGTTGGGCTGTTGCTTCAGTCGGTTTTCCGCTCCGTTCATGCCGTGCTTCTGGATAAGGGTCTCGGCCACCTTGCAGAGCATCAGGCAGCAGGTCATACGCTGGGCGGTCACGCAGACGCGCATCCTTTGTCTGGCCATCGTGCGGTCGTCGTTCTTCATCGTCTCCAAGCGGACGTTCTCCACCCATTGGCGGCCTTTCTCCTCCAACTTGGGCAGTACCACCTCCCCTTGCATCAAGGGCAGCAGGTGGGCAATCTGACGGATACGCTCGGCCTGCTTCTCGGTCAGGACGAAAGGCTTGTCCTCCAAGGGCGCGAAGGTGTTGTCGGGCGTTCTTGCGACTGCAATACGGCTTTGGAAGCCGTCCGTGTAGTTGTTGACGACTCTGTAGAGGGCATCAGGTGTGCCGCACATCGTCACATTCCACAGCAGTTTTTCAATGTGGACGTTGACGGCATCCGCGCTTCTGGCTTCTCTTTCGTACTTGGTGCCGTCGTAGCTCTGACGGAGCATGATGGAGAAGTCGCTAAGAGAGGACTTCCATTTCTGTGCCACCGTGTCCGCTTCGGGCGTGAAGGAAAAGGCATGTTTGCCCTCCGTGTTCGCGAGACGCTCCGCAAGGTTGGCGACCGTATTATTCAAGGTGAGGCACCGGACTGGGAGTTTCGGTTCCTCAGGCTGGTCTTTCTTATTCTTGGCAGCGCGTTTCTTTGCCCGCCATTCATCCTCCTGCATCTGGTACATCTTGTCCAAAGTCACCACTTCGCTCATCCAGGCTTCCACCACAGGGTCGATTTGTCCCTTGCCGCTGGCGAAGTCGCCGGCGATATAGGCAATGAGATTGAGGCCTCTTTTCTGACCATGAACATCAAGCCGCACGCCTGTGGCCAAAGCTCCGATGCAGGGACAGATAGCCGTCACCACGGGCATCGCCAAACTCGGCCCCACCGCCTCGATGGATTCCCTGACCCCTTGCGGAAGTTTTTTAGTTGACAGTTGGGAGTTGAGAGTTGTCAGTTCGTCCTCCTCCTCGTCGTTGCGAGGAACGAAGCAATCTAGACAGCCACTCCTGTCAGAACTTGAACCCTGGTTTGCTTCACTACGTTCGCAATGACGCGAAGCGACGCTGACCTCACCATAGAGTCTTTGGCTCTGCGTAAAGAGTTCCTCCTGGTACTTATAGAGCTTCTGCGAAGGGTTGGTATAGTTGGCATAGAAGTCATTCACCAGTTGCTGGATGTTCTCATCGTTCCAGTGTTCGGGCATGAGTTCCGCAAGTATGCCGTTGGTCTCGGCTTGGGTCAGCAGCTGGGTCACGCCACCCAAGAAAATCTTCACGGTAGTATGCCTGCCGCCCTCGTTCAGGAAGTCGCTTGGCTTCAGGTTCTTCTCCTTCATCACGCCCTTGGCGATGAAGCGGGTTCTCTGGTTTGCTTCACTGCGTTCGCAATGACGCGAAGCGGCAGCATCTGAACGGGTTGCCTCAGTGCCAGAAACACTTCCCTCGCGCTCAGGGTGAGGCTGGTCATCGTCATGGTCACAAGTCATAGTCTCATTAACAAACAGCTCATCACTCAAATACAGCAGATCCTCCTCGCTCGCGGTGGTGGTGAAGAACACCCGCGTGATGTCCTTCGCGCCTTCATCGTACTTCATGCCCAGCAGAAGGCTCGCCCAGCGGAGGTTCCCTTCCTGTGTGAGGTCGGGCTTGCGCTTGAAGACGAGGTGGTAGCCCTTGGTGGCCGAGCGTTCCAGCATGAGCAGTCCCAGCTCATCCTTCTTGGCCAGCACCAGTTCCGGCACAGCCGCCATCTTCTCCTGCAGCCAGGCTTGCTTTTCCTCAGCCGAAAGGTCTTCGGGAGCCACAAAGTCGACGTCCATCCCCACCGTGTTGGAAGGTATCTTGCTGCCTTTCAGCGAACCATCCTTGTTGGGCAGGCAGCTGTAGTTCATCTGGAGCAGGTTCTTCTTCAGTTCCACCTCGCCCTCGCGGATTCTTTTGACCGTCTTTTTCTGGAAGACGCTGTCGCGCAGCTTGCGGTATTCGGCGGCATCTTGGACAGGGCGCATTTGTTTCGCCCTGCCCTTATAACTGATGACGTATGCACTCATTTCACTTCCTCCGCTGCTTCAGTGTAAAGAATCTCGTTGACTACTTTCTCGGCTATGGCGAGTGCCTGACGAACCAATTCATCCGGCAGCACCTCCACCCTTTCAGCGGGTAATGAGAAGAAGAAGTAATACCTTCCGTCTTTGCCCAATGATAGCGAGCTGTTGTCTTCCCTGAAGATGGGGCTGTTTCTCACCCTTTTCTTCAGTTCGGTGATGTACATGTTGCCGTCTCTCATGCGCTGCACCTTGCACTTTGCCGTGTAAGGAGTAAGATTCACGTCCTCGCAGCATTCGAAGTCCGCGATGTTCAGTCCGTTGCTTGTGGTGCCGAACACCATCATTCCGTTCAGTGTCACTTGATCCACTATGGGATTCTGATTTTTAATTTTATTCATGATAGAGTTGTCTTGTGAGAAGAAGGTTGGATTCTATGGCCATTTACTCGAGAACATCCTCCTCACTTCAACTCGGGGTTCTGTGTCACTATTGACGCTGCAAAAATATAGCGACTATTTTAGAGCGAAATGCGCTAAAACACAGTATTTTACTCAATATCCAATGAATCCAACGCTTTTGCGGGATTCTGTCCAACGAATCCAATTGTTTGTCCAAAATACAACTTAAAAAAGGCATAAAAAAAGCCTCAATCGAGGCTTTTTCCAAAAACGTTGCACTATTTTCTCTTTATGATTTCTTATCCTCTATGATAGCGAATGATGAGGTTAGATATCAAGACTATTTTCTCGCTCTATGTCTTGTTTCAGTGCCAATAAATGCGTAAGCAATCCTTTATTGGCTATTTGATTCACTCGTTCTGCCTTAGCTGCACCCAAAACCTTCACCATGCCCTTTGACCATATTTCTTTAAGCGGAACCTCTTGTTTCATACTTCCTTTTCTCCAAAGATGCCTTTCTTCTGAAATGGATTTGGATAGTTTTCTTTTAAAATCCTTGAATGTTTCTGGTGTCTCATCAGGGAAAAGCATTGGGAACCATTCCACCATCTGTTCAACAAAATTGGTGTTTGAAATTTTAGTTCTTGCCACACCTGACTCACATATTGCCTTTACAATATAATACCATTCATTTTTAGAGGCTGGATTGATGCGTACCTCCTGTGGCTTACCATACATGATAGTGGCTTCCCCCATATCTATTGCGGCAGCAATCGTGTCCCGAAGTTTTGCCAATCTTGAATTTGAGTCAAAAAGGCTTACATTGAAAATAAAGTTCTTTAAGGGTTCTTCTTCAACAGGCGCATCTTTTTGCTTTCCCTTTGTCTTTGTACCAAAATGAATCTCGCCACCATCGTTATAGAAGAAGTTAATGATTGTACCCTTCTGCGAAAGCCGTTGTTCATTTATTTGACCCAATAGGGCATCAATAGTCTTTGTCAAACAATACCACGAGAAAAACGCATCAAAATCAGAACGATCAATTTGACCGTCAAATACCATCTCTAGCACTTTAATAAACTTTGCCTCGTCGTGTTGTTTGGTAGCACCATCGAAACAATCCTTCCAATATTGAAAAAACCTCCCATTGTGATAATTTTCCAATATAGCTTCACGTTTATTTCTTAGAAAACGCGACAATTCTTCAACATCATCTGGTGAGACATGTAGTTTCATCTCCTGCCAAAACGAATCCAAAATCTTTTTCCAAATAGGCCCATTCATGAAATCAATTCGTGCCTTATTGAAAAAACCTCTATAATCTTCGGCTTGAATGGCGGGTAAGTTGTATTTGTTTTCACTTATTGTAATCATTTCTCTGGTTCTGTCGTGCTTCAAATTCCTTTTTCAATTTATATAGATCCGAGTGACAATCGGCAATATCCTTACGATAGTCTTTATAAAAAGACAAAACATACTTATACTTCTCGTTATCAGTTAATTCTTCAATGTGATTGAAGTCATTCTTATAAATAATGGGCAGGAGTTCGTTTCGTTCCTCATCGGTCAACTCCGCCATCGCTTTCTTCCATTGTTGCGTGTATCCTAAATCCTCAAAGAAAAATCGGAAAAGAAGAAATGTCTCTGGCATCAACAGCAACTCCATATACTCATCTTCGTCTCGTCCAAATGCCTTTTCAAAAAACGATACTCCCCGACCAATTTTTCCTTTCGTGGCATTAAGAATGGCCTGTACAGCCCGAATGTATTTTTTATTCCAATGCTCACCAATATAATCACGGTCATGGCTATGCTCTCCTCGTATTGGATGATACTTCATCGGGAAAGAATAAATGCTCACATTCATGGTCTCGCACATTTTAACATTCACACTTAGACGATGATACAAGTCAACAGGTTTGTCATCAAAATTATAGAGTAAATAATTCGAAAAATCACGCATACCGTGAGCCTTACTAAGCTTTATGGCCTTTCTATATTTTGGTTCGGTTTTTATATTATCGAAAGCGATTCTAAGAGGACGCACGGGTATTTCCTCTAATAAAGACACGATTTCTTCAGTAAACAATCGGGCATCAACTCCTTGATTGAAGTCTACAAATCTTAATCGCCCCTTCAATCGCTTATATTTTTCATCAAAGTATGGAGCAAAGTCCTTATATGTTGCTATCAGTTCATCTCGCTTACACGTTTCTGGATGAAGGAAACCATGTTTCTCTCGCAAAGCAAAAACCTCCGTACGCATTTTTTCATTTAGACCCTTATATCCATTGAGAGCCTGTAACAGCTTATAACATTTTCGAATGTAGGCGCGATCATTCACGTGTAGCCGTAGGTTTCGAATGGCGATGTTATATAGATTCGGCTCAACATACTTTGCTCCCTTAGAAAAGCCACACGATTTTATATCCTCAACAATGTCCTTTAATCTTGGTGAAGCTAACACATTGTTATCCATAAGTAACAAGTTCTGCTGTTCACCATATAGACGTCGGGTACGATCAATTCGGTCGTGAAGAGGAATGTATTCCTTATAGTGTGGCTCTAACGTCCAAACTGCACAGAACTTGCATTTGCGAATACATCCACGAGTACTGTAACTATAGTAGGAACCGCCATCAGGATATTCGTAATCTATCTCGTCAAGAATAGAATAGTCAAGTGGCAATTCATCAATGATGTACGGATTGTCTTCATCAATATCACCACCCTTGCCGTCTACAGCTTTTGTGTGTAAAGTACCACAATGAGGTTTTATACCGGTAGCTTCTTCTATTTCCCTGGGCTGAATAGAAGCCAGCACGCCACCCACCATCAGATTCTTAAGGTCTTTTACCATCGTTTTTGCAAATTCAATCGTTTCGATGGTAATGTCCCAATAAAACGTAAAGAGAGTGGTTACACCTACCCAATCCCAACGTGGATGTTTTTTATATTCTCCAGTGTGATAGAATGATTTATAATGGTCTATCCATAATTGAATAAAAATGCTATCCTCAGAATCCTCTATTCCGATACTTTCAAAATCACTTTTCCGGCGATTGCGCAAATATGCCGCAATTCGGTCTGAACGAAGTTTCCAATCGATAGTATCGTCAACTTTCGATAATTGTTCAACACATTCTTCTGTGATTTGGCGAACAACAAATTCTGTAAGGTCTCCCTTATAGAACACAACATCATCTCCTCGCAATCTAAAATATGTGGCCAGTTTCATAAGGCCGATTGGAGGAAATTTATTTTTGTAGTTAGGTTCTAAAAGCAAGACCCTACGGCTCATTTTGTCAGCTCCTTTTCAATCTTCTTGATAAGCCCTTCACGCATAGCCTCGTCTGCAATGGCGTTATATATCGCTTCAAATACAGTGTTGATGACATCTTTTTCCTTATCACCAAACTTATCATAAATAGCATTATCTGTTCTTAATTTCGGTTGGTCTATAGTTGATTCAGCAACAACAGAAGCGCCTTGGAACAAATCGTTCATTTTTCTCCCGCTGACGCAGTTTTTTTCTTGCGGAGCAGGCTCAATAGGAGGTAATGTGCCATAAATAAAGCCAAGAGGAGAGCCGTTCTGCTCTGTTTCCTGTTTCTTCTTCTCAAATTGTTGGAGAGCTTTTTCTTTATTCTTCTTGAAACGCTCAAATTTTACATCATCATCCTCAATTTCTTTTTGGGACAAGAATGAACTCGATTCTCGTTTCTTCTCTATAATTTTTTGCCCCTCTTCTGCCTTAGTAATATTCCTAATGATTCCTCTAATATTAGATGCTTCGTTACATAGTTCTTTTAGTGTAATAAAATCGTTCCTTACCATTCTCTCGAATGTGCTTCTATATTCGCATTCGCGAAGATAGTCACGTCTAGCATCTGGCATTAATAGTGAGGTCTCCACATGCAATTCTCCAAAGAAATACTGAGAAAACCGTTTGTCCCCTTCTGCCGTGAAAAAGTTACGGCATGTGCGTTCATCGCCAACTTGTATGTTCTTGCAGCGTAGTCTTATCCCGTAAGCGATATTGTTGACTGGGATTTGTCCTCGCAGTTCAGATATTGAATACCAACCCCAATAAATAAGATTACCATCTGTATCACGTCTGTCGAATAGTTTTATATCTCTGATGTCGTAATCTCCATTTCTTGCATCTTTAATCTTTGTTGTATAACCTTTGTAAATCTGCTCCTCGCCGTTTTCATCACCGACATATATGTTGTACACATCCAAGGTAATTCTATTGGTCTGTACATAACGTTTAATTTGTGAGGAAAAAACATTAAATTGGGTCGGGTAATCAACAGGGGCAACCATTGATAAATAATCACGGATATTGTTTACATCAAGCAGTTGATCATCGGAAACATTCTCCATGATAACTTTGAAATAGTGCTTTTCCAATGCTTCTGGCTTTTCTTCAAAAGATGTGCAATCGTCAATTACATTTCCCGCCTCACTTTCATCCATTTCATCATCTACAATACGATTCATCTTTTCAGCATCCCAATGCATCAAGGTTTTTACGCTTTCACCTTTATAAGTCGTTTCGAAAGTCAATGTAGTACAATAACCCAAACCTCCGAGACGGCCAATCCCACGAAATCCTTTCCGTTCCCCACGCCTCTTTTGTGAAGTTGCAACGTCTTTCAAGGTGTCACGATTATTCGAGCTTACACCGGTAGCAGTATCCTCTATCTCGATTCTCCTTTGACCACGAAAGATTCTAACATGTATCTCGTAATAATCATTGTCTTCTAAATGCTGCTCGCGAGCTATGTCTATCTGGTCAGCCGCGTTTTGGATGTATTCGCGATAAATACAACGACTATCCTCATACATACTTCGCGTGAGGGAATCAATAACGTATTTTCCAATTTTTGCCATACCTAAATTAATCGTTATAGTATTTGTAAATGGGTAGCGGGAAGTTGATGTGTAGCATTGAACGGAACACAGGATTCTGAATAATGTATTCACCTTGACGCATCCGAGTAAGCATTGTCTTATATACGCTTGGAACAAAACGGAAGTCCTCACGAGTAATCTCAATTGCATTAGTACGTCCAAATGCCTGTGTAGCACAATTTCCCTTGACTCGACGATGAATGTCGCTCACAAACTGCTCTGCTCCGAACAGAACGATGCCAAGTGAACGTCCACGTTCTGTAATATCAAGCAACTGGTGGAGTATTGGCGAAGACTTTGGAACATCACTTGATGCGTATTTGTTTAGCTCATCAATGAAGATGATAATACGATCTGGTATTTCTTCATCTGGTCGCTTTGAGGCACCAAGTTTCAGATTGTAAACAGCTCGCATCACATCACCAAACACAAAGCCTTGTGATTCTTCATCAAGTTTTGCCACGTCAATCACCATAACGTCATTCTTGTTGATGTTAGCAATTTCATCACGGAGTCGTACACCATCATCACCAAGTTTATTCGTAAACATCTGCTTGCACTTCTGGTAGCTCTTGTTAAACAGGCGATAGAACTTGCGCCAGCTCATGACAGATATTTCCTTTGTAGTATTCTTCTTATCCGACTGAGTATAACTCTTCACTACCTGCAAGAAGTCTTCCCAAGTCTCAACACCATAAAAGTCGCCACTATTGGCCATAATAAAATTCACGATACTTTCAATGGTTTCATTCGGGTCATCTACATTGGCAAAAAGCAAATCCAAACACTCTTTATCTTCATCAGTCTCAAACAGATATTTGAATTGAGCTGCCGTTTTATTGGCAAGTCGCTCTTTCAATACACTCTCTTTTTCGTATGTGTAAGTCGTGTATTCCTTTGCAAATGGATAGTAATACTTCACTTGCTCAAATGGTTTCATTTCCATATTAAGCAAATCGTACACAGGCTTGATAAGGTCGAGTTCCTTCTTGCGTTCATTCTTCTGGTCTATTTTCAAAAGGTCAGTACCTTTGACATTCATCATGATAAAAGCAACCGATTCATTCCCCTTAATGGCATAATCTTGTATAGCTTTCATCAGGAACATAGCGTATGAAGTCTTTGAAGCCAAGCCTGAAATACCAGAGATATTCAGGTGAGCCCCCTCTGGTCCAATCAAAAAATGAGAGTTGAAGAATACTGGGAGTGTTTCCTTGTTCTCTCCATCATACATTTCAATGTAGCCTGCCGGCAAAGGATTCTTTACGTCCTTCAGGCCTAACGCCTCCATGATTTGTTTTTTCTCTGCTAAATGTACCTTCCTGCCTTCTTGGACGGGAATATAGATGCCTTTGTCATTCCCCACCACCTTGCACTTTACATAATTCATGCCGATACGTTCAGTATATGATTTGGCATCAACATCGCCAAAGTCGCTGGAAATATAACCTGCCAAAGCACTTGGAGAATCTGTCATGTGGGATATTTCTTCTACCACACCAAAGGTTTTTGAATCTTCACCGCCCGCATCTTTTACATGATCAACTACTACGACATCGAAAGGTTTCAATTTCAAATCCTTCCTTGTCCAAAAGGTGAACTCCTCAATAGTAGAGGGTTGTTTTTCTGTCGCAATGATACGTCCTATTGTTTCCATATACTTTTCAGAACAGATTTATAAACTGAATATCACTCGTAAATCGACTTTTACAATAACTCTCAGCCATATACACAGGATAAAGATGATTTGCCCAACGGGCATCATTCCCGTAGCAAACAGGATTGCGTTCATTGATGATGTTTGCCGTTATGGTGTCTATTTCATCGGTCATCAGTCCGTTGTCATTCTCACTACCAGTCATTAGCATCTTCTCAATCTTCAGCACACCAGAATAAGGTGTTGTGGTATGTTTAATGTCTCGAATACGAACATACCAAATGGCAAAGTTTACATTACCCCATTCATTTCCAGGACTCCAAAGAAAAGCCGGAGTGCGGTGGAACAGTGGTAGATTTGCAATTGCGCCGGCACTACTTTGGCCTTTGTTGTCTTTCATTAAATTGGGATTGAAACGCTTAGAAACGCCGACAACGTGGCGATAATTATTGCGAATACGAGCCAATTCTTTATAGTCGCCTGATTTCATCGGTTTATACTGAATGGAGCCGTCCTTTATCAGATAACTTTCATGAGTCAACATATGCTTACTCATCATTCTTGCTACAATACGTTTTTCGCAATCTACCATCTCATCTTGAATACGTGCAACACCTTTATTCTCCAAAGTTTCACGTCCCTCAAGACGAGTAAGGTACCAAAGCACCTTGCCAATCTCAATACCAGACTTCAATAATAAAGGCTGCTCATTCAACTTGTTCCTCAAATTGCCAAAGAATACACTATTGTCTACACCATCACCATTAGCTACTACCGGCAGACATACCACAGAGTACGCTTCTTCGTCTACATGTTGGAAGGAGCGGAACGTATAATCATCATTCATATCTCGTCCACAACATGCGACAGAGACTTGGCCACTAACAACGGGAAAGACTTTCTTGTCGTATTGAATATCATCCACCTTGTAAACACGACGTGAACCATCAAGGAAATACTTAAAAAGTGGAGGGCCTTGCCTACACAGTTCTGCCCTCAAAGTCATATCGCGCATCTTAGGATCGTGGTTACTCTCTGCATATTCCTTCATGTTGATGTAATGATCTTCATCGGTATCATATTCGATATTCGGGCCAGCCGAGTCATCATAGCAATACTTGAATGACGCAAAGCGTTTACCTTGAGTCTCACTTGCTATATAGTCCAAAATTTTACCCATCAACAAAACACTTTTTTACACAGAATAAAAACATGTCTTACTTGCCCATAGGTCAGCATCGCGAATGCCAATCATAGTGTCCTAATGACTTCTATGGTAAGCCCTGTGACATCGGCAATATCCTCTTCAGAAAAGCCTTTGGCTTTCATCTTACGGGCATTTTCCATATTAGCTTCTGCTTTTCCCTCTGCTCTTCCCTCTGCTCTTCCTTCCTCTTTCGCCTCCATCTTTGCCGTATTGATGGCGTTGTTGATGTCGCGGTAGGCCTTTACGCTGTCTTCGTAGCCTCGGCGTTCCTCTGGTGAGAAACGGGCTATCTCGGCCTGCTCAAAGAGCTTCGTGAACACCTTCTCCTGCAAGGCCTTCGGACGCTCGAACAAGCGGGAAAGATTGCGTAGCACAAAGAGCCACTTGTCGAACATGTCCACCAGCTGGTCCTCCGTCTTGTTGAACTTCGGCATCTCAAGGTAGATGTACGTCAGCTTGTCGTAGAACACCTTCTTGGTCTGCGTGTCCATCAGCTTCACCTCATGATGCCAGCAGTTCTTGGAATACTCATCGCCGCGGAACTCAAAGTTCAGTATGCCCACCGTATAGACTTCCTTCAAGTTGAAATCCCAATCGGCGCCGACTTTTGCCTGCTCCTGGATGGGGAAGGTGGAATAGAACACGCTGCGGTCCTTGAAGAACTGCTGGTAGACGTTCTGCATCTCAACGATGAATTTGCCACCATTCTCGTTTTCGCAATACACGTCGAAGATGGCGCGACGGCTGTCGCCATACGCCCCGAAATGCTCCGTGGGGAGGTATTTCACATCCCTGATTTTCTGATGTCCCATAAACAGGGCATTGAGAAAACTGATGAGCAAGTCCTTGTTCATCTCCGTACCAAACAGTTTCTTGAAGCCGAAGTCGGTGTAGGGGTTGATGTATTTCTCTTTGATTTCTTCTGACATGATGACCTTTGGTTTTATGCGGCAAATATAGGAATAATTTCTTGTTTAATAATAAGCGCTACGGTTTTTACCGAAATTTTCACTCAGTCCTCTCCTTAGTGCAGCTGCATAGGACAAAGACCAGCATCACCGCCATAAGGGCAGACACAACACGGGATTCTGATATGTTGATGCGCTTAGTCATCATCAACTCATGCTTTCAAGGGGCAAAGATAGCAATAAATCTCGAAATCCTCTCATTTTTTTGCAACATCAATTCTATCACCTCTACGATCTATCCTACGACGAAGTGCTTGTCATTGACATGATGTCGCCGTTTACGAGGGAGGAGTATGAGAACAAGACATAAATATGAAAAAAACGAGCATAATTAGCATAAAAGTTGATTTTTTGCCAAAATACTTTCCAGAATCAACTTTTATGTTTATTTTTGCAGCAGAATTTAGAAAAGATATGGAAAGAAATCTGCTGATAGAACTGCTTGAAGACGGAGAGAAAGTTAGTCTGTACTCTCCTCACTTTGAAGGCGAGGAATACTCTGAGTTTGAGAAGTTCTTGCTGACCTACAAGGACACATATCCTGACGATGTGCGTCAATTGGTGTACAGACTTGACATTATTAAGCGCGATGGTGCACGAGATATGCATTTCCGTTATGAGGGAACACGACGCGACAGGGTAATGGCTTTGCCTTCGCATTTGGAAACAACTTCGTTGAGACTATATCTTCTGAACATACAGGCTAAGATTCTTATTTTGGGAAATGGTGGACTAAAAAATACGGCCACATACGAAGAGGATGAGAATCTGCATCGGCAAGTAAAGGTACTTCAAAAGATTGATATTGAACTGAAACAAAGGGAAAAGAATAAGGTGATAGTGGTAACAGGCACAGAATTACTGGGCGAACTGTCTTTCACTATTGATGATGAATAAGAAAAGGAGGAACCGTTATGAAGACGAACAAAATTATGGATGATATTCGCAGCACCATTTCACCTGAAATGAAGTTGCAGATGGAGCTTTCTGTGGCAATAGCCAACCGCATCTATGAAATCCTCGAAGCCAGAGGGCTGTCGCAGAAAGACTTTGCCAAGTTGATGGGAAAGACAGAGACGGAGGTGAGCCGCTGGCTGTCAGGCACTCACAACATGACATTATCTACGCTTTGTAAAATCGCTGCTGCCCTAGATGCAGAAGTCGTGAAAGTGGCAGACTATGAATTGGAGCCATCTATTGCATAGGAATCCGAAATCCACCGCCTCGTCTATCACCTCTACGGTCTAACCTACAATGGATACTTATATCGCTTTGATCTCTAAATCCATCGTGAAGCCTTGTTCCGTAAGGTGTCAAGGTGTCGAAGTGTCAAAGTGTCAAAGTGGTTTTCACAGCCGAAAAACGTCCACTATATATAAATAATTAATTATTTATATATAGTGACCACCTTGACACCTCAGAAATGAGTTTGACACCGTGACACCGTGACACCGTGACACCCATGACACCCTGGAGCTCGTGCAGAAACCTTTTTTTCAAAAAACTGAAAAAAAGTTGCCCCAAAATTCGAAAACCGCAAAATCGCCGCCGTACCTTTGCAGCGTCATTCGAACGACAACCAAAACCGAACCAAAAACCAAAATTTCTAACTCCTATGTAACTCCTACCTAACTCCTACTTTTCGCTAACCCATTTTTGACCTGAAAACAATGCGTGTCGACAGCGTTATTATAACCAAAAACCAAAACCAACGGCCAACAGCTAACAGCTAATAGCTAACAGCCATCAGCCAAAACCAATTACTAACCAACCAAAATTTCAAAACTATGGCAAGAATTGTTTCAATCTTCCAGTTCACCGGACGCGCCGGCTCTGCCGTCGGTTCGAAGGGCAAAGGCGGCAAGATCCTCCTGCGCCAGTACCAGCCCACTGTGGCCAACCCCCGCACCGCTGCTCAGATGAGCAACCGCGCTAAGCTGAAACTCGCCGCCCAAGTGGCAGGTATGCTGGGCGAAGTGGGGCGCACCGCCCTCATCGCCAACGGTCAGCGCAAGACCGAACGCGGCATCCTCATCAAGAGCCTGCTGCAACACGTCAAAGTCAGCGCTGACGGCACACAAGCTGCGCTGGGCTACGACCTCAACCTGGTCAGCAACCCCTCTTACGCCGAAGCCATCGGCCTGGTCATCACCAGCGAGAGCAACGCTTTCGTGGCCACCTATTCGGGTGCCGCACAAGGCGAAGTCATCGCCAAGGCCATCCTCGTCCACGACATCGCCACAGGCCTGTGGAGACATGCCAGCGCAATGGACACCAACACGACCCTGAGCATCGGCAAGAGTGCCAGCGAGGCCGGTGACGCGCTTGAGGTCTTTGCCTACGGCATCGTCCTGCAGCCCAAGACCAGCGAGGGCTTCAACAACATCGGCCAGACGGGAGCCAACCCAACGGGCTATGTGATTGACCTCAACAAGGTCTCGACCACCAACTACGCCTTCTCGCCTTGCGTGAGTGCAGCCCTCAACGTCGAAGGCGACGGCTCCACCACGGGTGGCAGCGGCAACGCCAGCGGCGGATCGGGCAACGGCGGCAACGGTAACGAGACCCCCGGCGGCGGCTCTTCGACAGGCTCAGACACCGTCCAAGCCCCCACCATCAGCGGCACCACGCCTTTCGCTGAGACGACCCAAGTGACCATCAGCGGTCCTGACGACGCCCGCGTCTACTACACCACCGACGGCAGCACGCCCACCAGCGGGAGCACGCTCTACACAGCGGCCTTCACCCTGAGCGACACCACCACCGTCAAGGCCATCGCCATCAAGGACGGCACGAGCAGCTCGGTAACGACCAAGACCTTCACCAAGGCCTCCGGCGGCAACGGCGGGGACGACCCCTTCGCAGGATGATCAACCTTCTAAACCCATAGCACTATGAACAAGAAGCGCATCATCGAGATTGTGGTGAAGATGTTAGTAGCCGCACTCACAGCTTTCGTGACAGCCATCACAACGACGAGCTGTATGGGACGAGGACCCATCTTCCTCTAAACCTTTCACCCTGGGGCTGGCGGCCTTGCCGCTGGCCCTTTTCTTTTGGATTGCCTTCGGCAAGAAATCCCTGGAAAACCTCAGATACAAGCAACATTTTCTTGCCGATAACGGCAAAAACCGCTATCTTTGCAGTGCTTTTTTGAACTAATCTTGCCGATAGATGGAGTATATTTCAGTCAGTCAAAATCTGACAATTTGAAATTTTCCTATTTTTGCCCTTGATAACAACAGCCACAACATCAAACAGAAAGTGAACATCTTATTCAGACTACGCTACGACAGCCATTGGGGTGAAGAGCTCTTCCTCACGGGAAACACCCTAAAATTAGGCCATTGGGACACGAACAAAGCCATCCCTATGGAATATACGGGAACAGGCATCTGGTCGGCCTCTGTAGAGACGCACGACCTTGCGTCTCTACCACAACCCATCGAATACAAATATTTCGTCCGCGAGAATGGACAAATCCGCTGGGAAGACGGCTCCAACCGCATCCTGCCCGAAGGCAAGGAGCGCACCTGGGACTGGTTTGGCCTTACCCAAAGGCAGACTCTGAAAGGCGTAGCCGTACCCCTGTTCAGCCTGCGGACTGAAGACGATTTCGGCATCGGCGAATATGCCGACCTGCCCGTATTAGGCGACTGGTGTGTGCAGAACGGTATGGGCATCATCCAAATCCTGCCCATCAACGACACCACAGCCCACTACGACTGGCGCGACTCATACCCCTACAACGCCATCTCGGCCTTTGCCCTGAACCCGGTTTACCTGAACCTGCAACTGCTGGGCATCAAGGAAGACAGCACGCTTAGAATCAAGCAATACAAACTTAACTCGAATGCCTTTGTCGATTATCCCAAAGTGTTGAAAGCCAAATGGGTCTATTTCAGGAGGGCTTTCTCAGCCCAATGGGACTCCATAAAAGAAACCCCTGATTTCCAACAATTCATAAACGACAACGCCGACTGGCTGCCCGACTATGCCCAATATTGCGCCGAACGCGACGGCAACGGTACAGAGATTCACCTCTTCCTGCAATACCATTGCGACAAGCAACTGCGCAAGGCCGTCAAAGCCCTGCACGACAAAGGCATCCTGCTGAAGGGCGACATCCCCATCGGGGTGAACCCCTCAGGAGTGGATGTGAAAAGCCATCCCGACTTGTTCAACTTAGACGTGCAAGTGGGTGCCCCACCCGATGACTTCGCTGCCGAGGGACAAAACTGGGGCTTCCCGTCCTACAACTGGAAGACGATGGCGAAGGACGGCTATGCCTGGTGGCAACGCCGCCTGCAAGTGATGGCCCGCTACTTTGATGCTTACCGCATCGACCATATCCTGGGCTTCTTCCGTATCTGGGAGATTCCCAAGACGGCCAAGTCGGGCTTGCTGGGACATTTCTCCCCCTCCCTTCCTTTGTCTGTTGAAGAAATGGAAAAACAAGGCTTCCATTTCATCAAAAACAAGCATCTGAAAAAAGGCATCGACACCCTCTTCATCCCCGACCCGAAAGAGCCAGCCAAATACATCCCCCGCATCGAACTGCAAAAAACAAAGGCTTACCTGTCGTTAGACGAGGAACAGAAGCAAGCCATAGACCGCATCTACGAGGACTTCTACTACCACCGCCACAATGACTACTGGAAGCAGAAAGCCTTGGAGAAACTGCCCGCTCTGCTCAACGCCACGAAGATGATGGCCTGCGGCGAAGACCTCGGCATGATTCCCGCCTGCGTACCTGAAGTGATGAAGGAATTGGGTATCATGAGTCTTGAAGTGCAGCGTATGCCCAAGGTGTTCGGCCACCCATTTGTGCAGACCGAAGACCTTCCCGAAAACTGCGTCTACACCACCGGCACCCACGATATGCCCACCCTGAGAGGCTGGTTAGCGGAAGACCGCGTGCGTACCCGTCAGTTCTTGGACAGTCTGGATATGGACGACAGGAGAGTCACCGCCAAGACCCTCAAAACCATCATGGACAAGCATCAGGACAGTCCCTCGAAATGGAACATCTATCCCCTTCAAGACCTCTTGGACCAGGAACAAAAGAATTGGTCGCCCAACCCCGTGGACGACCAAATCAATGTTCCATCCAATGCCAAAAACCAATGGAAATGGCGGATGGGAATGTCTTTGGAAGACTTATAGCTTACGGATTCACCTCGTGGATAATCTCCGAACCGCCAGAAGTGCTGCTGTCACCCGTGAAAGCAGTACCCGTAAAGTGCAAGTCACTGGCACCCGAAAGGTTGACGATGATGTTGCCGTCGCAATGGATATAGGCGGAACTGGCACCAGACATCGAGCCTTCGCATTGTTCGCAAACGAGGCCATATCTGCCTTCAACCACCTGCCTGACGATGTTGCTGGCCCCTGTCAGATTAATTTTCAACTTGGCCACTTGACCCAAAAGTTTGGCATCCGAAGCACCATCGAGGCCGAGGTCAAACTCGGGGACGTCTACCGTGCCTTCAATGTCGGAACTGCCTGACAAATCCACATCAGCTTCGTTAGCCAGAATGTCTCCGTAGAAATTGGAGGCACCTGAGAGGTCAACGTCCACTTTATGGGCATTAATGTCGCAATAGAAATCAGAAGCACCTGACAGTTCGACTTCAACCATCTCGCCAACAAGGCCGTATTCTGAACGGAATTCTGAGGCACCCGACAAGTCAACGCTTGTCAAGTCAGCATTGTAAGGCAGAAGCACTTTCAACTCCAAATTCGTCCCAATGTTGATTGAAAGAGGTTTGAGATGAATTTTCAGTTTGTCACCGTCTTTTTCCACCAAGACCTTGGGCATAACGTTCTCGTCGGTGGTGATAGTGATTTGATCCACCGCATCGGTTACGGTGACTTCAAAGGCATTCTCCACGCAAAGTTCAGTGTAAGAACCCTCAATGATGAATTCTTCGGTGATGTTGTTGCCTGAAAGGATAATCTTGTTGCAACTGGTAAAGGCAAACAAGACAATGGCTGATAGGATGAACAAGTACTTTTTCATTGTTGTAACAAACCGCTGTTATATACCATCGGGGCGTCGGTTTTTAGGTTATTGAACGATGTTTGTATTTGTGTCTTTCAACGGCAAAAGTACAGCTTTTATTGAGACCCACCGTTTTTTTCACTATTTTTGCAGCATCCAAACAAAATCATCATGAAATTCAAACCCTACAACCATAGCGAAGAAGCACTGAATGAACGCATTAAGCTCATAGTCAGTGAAGAGAAGAAAAAAGGCAAAGAAAAGGAAGCCCTGAAAACCATCTTCCAAAGTATCGACTTCACCACCTTGGAAGCCTTCGACAATGAGGCGAAAATCAAGGACTTTTGCGCAAAGGCACTGGCTTTCCCGAAACAGAAGCCTTACCTCAGCGTTCCCGCCATCTGCATTTATAGCCCCTTTGTCCGTCAGGCCAAGCAACTGCTTGAGGGCAGCGGCATCCGCGTGGCTACTGTAGCTTGCTGCTTCCCCTCAGGGCAAATGCCCTTCGACTTAAAAGTCAAGGAGGTGGAATATTGCGTCAACGAGGGTGCCGATGAGGTGGATATGGTCATCTCACGCGGCACGTTCCTCGCTGGCAACTACGATGAGGTCTTCAACGAAATCAAGACCATCAAGGCGACTTGCGGCAACAAGGCCCAATTAAAAGTCATCCTTGAAACGGGCGAGCTAAAGACGGTGGAGAACATCCGCAAAGCTTCAGAACTGGCCATCCTCGCCGGGGCCGACTTCATCAAGACCTCAACGGGCAAGGTGCCGGTGGCTGCTACGCCCCTCGCCGCCATCATCATGATAGACACCATCAAGGAGTACTATGAGGCCACTGGCAAGAAGGTAGGCTTCAAACCTGCTGGTGGCATGAAGACTCCAGAAGATGCCCTCACCTACTATTATTTAGTGAAGAACATCCTCGGCGAACAATGGCTCAACCCGAACCTCTTCCGCGTGGGCACCAGCCGCCTCGCCGGACTGATACTTGAACATATTAATGGTATCGGCTAATGCCGAGAAATACGAAGTATTCGACAAAGTCAAATCACTCAAAAATCTGAAGGAGATTTCTAATTATCAAGAATTTGAGAATTTAAGAATTTTATAATTTGTTGATTATATGAATTTTATTGAATTTGAGATAAAAATTGCAGGCAATTTTTAGAAATGCCCTGAATAAAAAATCAGCCTAAAATCCATAATATTGATTTTGAAAGATTTTAAAATAGATTTTCTCAAGATTTCTTGCAAAGCAATCCCATAAACAATATTGCGAAGCAATCCCATAAGCAATCCAAATAACAACAAACAATATGGCAACAATAAAAGGAACTTACAAAGGCAATCTCCGTAACGAGATGACCCATGTGCAGTCGGGCAACACCATCCTCACCGACGCACCCACCGACAACCACGGCAAAGGCGAAGCCTTCTCGCCCACCGACCTCGCCTGTGCAGCCTTAGCCGGTTGCATGATGACCATCATGGGCATCAGCGCACAAGGCCACAAATTCGACATCGACGGCACCACCTACACGGTGAAAAAGACCATGAACGCCGACCCGCGCCGCATCGGGCAGATCGACATCGTGTTCAACTTCCCCGCCAAGGAATACACCGAGAAACAGAAAGCCCTGCTGTGGGCCGCCGCCGAAAGCTGCCCCGTGGGTCGCTCGCTGCATCCCGATGTCATCGTCAACATCACCATGAATTTCCAAGCCTGATGGACTACGACATGCTGAAAGGACTCTGCCACAGCGAGACCCTCGTGGTGGAGCATAAGGATACCGCCGCTGTCTACGGCTCAGGGGCTTTGGAGGTGTTTGCCACACCTGCGATGATTGCCCTCATGGAAAAGACCTGTCTGGAAGCCGTTGCCGACAAAATCGGCGAGGGCAACACCACCGTAGGCATAGCCGTCAACATTAAGCACCTGAAAGCCTCTCCTGTGGGAGCCGCCATCCGCTGCGAGGCCCAAATCATCGAGGTGGACCGTCGCCGTCTGGTCTTTGAGGTAAAATGCTTCGAAGGCGAGACATTGGTAGGCGAAGGCTTTCATGAAAGATTTGTCGTGGATAGCGCAAAGTTTATGAGTAAGTTTTAGTCCTATGAAAACAAACTACGAATTACACGAATTTGACGAATATAGAGATATGAATTTTGCAGCCAAGGCTGCGAATTACACGAAATAGCCTCATGAGTAGCAATTCGTACTAATCTGCAACGAAGTTGCAAAATTGAATCAATGAAAATTCGTATCATTCGTGAAATTCGTAGTTAAATAATCAAATTATGAGATACACCTACCGAACCCAAGGCACCTGCAGCCAGGCCATAGAGTTTGAAATCGAGAACGGCATCGTGAAAAACGTGCAGTTCTATGGAGGCTGCAACGGAAATACCCAAGGCGTCGCCACCTTAGTGGAAGGCATGAAAGCGGAAGACGTCATCGCCAAACTGGAAGGCATACGCTGTGGCTTTAAAGGCACCTCCTGCCCTGACCAATTGGCCAAAGCCATTCAGCAAGCGCTGGCAACCAATCGTTGACAGTTTTTTGACTACTTTTGCAATTTAATTGATGATTCATCGTTATAACCATTTGAAAACAACTAAAACAAAACGAATATGAAGAAGCACATCATCATCGTGGCGGTCCTTACGCTCTCCGTCATGCTCACCGCCTTCAGCAGCTGCAAGAAACACGAACCCACACCTACCAAGCCAGCTGAAGGGCTTTATCTGGGTATCGTTGGCTTTAACAGCAATCTTTACACCAAGGATCTCGGCCTTCTGAACCAAAGCACCAAGGCCAGTTTCGAAAACTTTGTCGATGGCCTGTCGATGCAAAACGGCACCATCCTGTATCATGCCGTCAACACGGGCCTCAACAATCTCTCCAAAGCCGGGATTCCAGAGAACCTCATCAACGTCTCCGTGGTGACCTTCACCGATGGCTTGGACCAAGGCTCCTACGTCTTGGGAGGCTATAACTCGGGGGCTGACTACCTTGACGACGTCAACGTCCGCATCACGACTTCGCTCGTCGGCGGACAAAACATCTCGGCCTACTCCATCGGCATACGCGGCAATGACGTCAGCGACATCGAGGGCTTCCGCAACAACCTCAACAAGCTGTCGAGTGACCCCGTGCATAATGTCTTCGAGGTGAACGACATGAGTGAAGCCTCCGAGAAATTCGCGCAGATTGCACAACAGCTTTACAACCAAAGCACCTTCTACAACGTCACCCTGAAGCTGCCGGCCCAGGAGCCCAACACCAGAATCCGTTTCACCTTCGACAATGTGAACGACGATGCCAACAACTCGCATCGCTACATCGAAGGCACTTATATCCGCAACAACGGGAAAGGCCAGCTGACCGACATCCACTATGAAGGTTTGGAATGCATGTCGGGCTATACGGTCACAGCCTCATCGGAAGGCATTTTCGATGTGTTCGCTTTCAAGAACCTGACCGATGCCGAAGGCCATCAAGCCAGCACCGACTATGTGAAACAATGGAACTTGCTGGAGCCTTCCTTACAGTGGCAATACAACAGCGAGTTCACGCCTTCGGGCAACACCGAGGTCGTTAACGAATACAAGAGTGCCATGATTATGCTGGTTCTCGACTGCTCCAGCTCGCTCGGCTCCGACTTCGTCAACATGAAGACTGCCGCCAACTCGTTTATCGAGACCCTCAGCGGCAACTACAACGGACAACGCTAACCCCTCATCGCCATAACCCTAAGCCCATGCAAACGAAACCCCTCTATCCCGTCATCCGGCTCGGAAAAGACAAAGACGATGCCCTGCGCCGTTTCCACCCCTGGGTGTTCTCAGGTGCCATCCATGAAGCCGACGAAGGCCTTCAGGCTGGCGACACTGTCACCGTCACCGACTATAAAGGTGAAATCCTCGGCACAGGTTTCTGTGAGTCGGATAGCATCGCCGTGAAGATGCTCAGCTTCGACAACCGCAGAATTGACGAGTGGTTCTTTTTGGAGAAATTCAACCAGGCCCTTCAGGTGCGTAAGCGCATGGGACTGGTCGGCAATCCCCACACCAACTGCTACCGCCTCGTCCATTCGGAAGGCGACGGCTTGGCGGGTCTCATCGTTGACATCTACGGGCATACCGCTGTGGTGCAGGCCCAAACCGAAGGAATGGCCCTGCATCTGAAAGAGATTGTGCGTGCCCTCAAATTAGTGAACGAACTGGAGTTGCAGGCCATCTACAACAAAAGCGCAGAGGCTATGCAGCGCATGGGCAAGGAAGACGAAGCCTTAGAGGACGGCTATCTCTTCGGTACTCCAATTGACGAGAAGATTATCGAGAACGACAGCCTTTATCTCCCCAATTGGGAAGAGGGGCAGAAGACCGGATTCTTCCTCGACCAGCGTGAAAACCGCGAACTGGTGCGTCAGCTGTCTCAAGGCAAAACGGTGCTGAATGCCTTCGGCTACACGGGAGGCTTCTCCATAGCAGCACTCAAAGGCGGAGCCACACGCGCCGTTACCGTCGACACCTCAAAGAGAGCTCTGACGATGGCTGAGACTAACCTCGAACTCAACGGTTACTCGAAAGAAGAGAATCCCTGCGTGGTAGCAGACATGAAAGACTACGTGAAAGACCTGCACGAAGGTGCTTTCGACCTCATCATCCTCGACCCGCCGGCGTTTGCCAAACGACATCAGGACCGGCATCGTGGCCTAGGAGGCTACAAGTTTATCAACGCCGAAGCCATCAAGCGCGTTTCCAAAGGCGGGCTCATCTTTACCTTCAGCTGTTCGCAAGCCGTCGACAAGGCTACTTTCCAAGGCATCGTTACCGCTGCCTCCATCGAAGCCCGTCGCAACGTGCGCATCCTGACACAGCTGTCACAGCCCGCTGACCACCCCATCAACATCTTCCATCCGGAAGGGGCTTATCTCAAAGGTCTGCTACTTTTGGTAGAATAAAAAAAGGCGGGTTTCGACCCGCCTTTTTTTATTCTTTCTGGCTTAGGAACGACCCCAACAGACGCGGGTGGCTCTTGTGCTTTTTAACGCCTTTCGCGTCTGACTTGGCAACATTGTTGCTGATACGCTTCAAATAGGCTGTTTCAAAATAGTACTTGTTCTCGTCGTCGATGATATAGTTGTTCTCATACACAAAAGAATTGTCACTCAATTCGGAAACAAGCAACATATAGGTATCTGCCGTGTTCTTCATACGCATCCAGAGAACGGACTCATTCTCGTCGTAGGAATAAGAGAAGGGGTAGACCAGAGTCGTGTCAGGACAAGCGAGGTATGTGGTGTCACTGCCATCAACAACTAACAGCGTATCAATGTCGCTGTCACGCATCTCACCGCTCTTGTCTTCTCTAAAGATGAGTTGGAGGCCATTATTGACATCCTGCGGGTCATACTCATACGTATAGGATTCCATCGAACCTTGAATAGGATTGCCGGCATAGTCGATATTGTACTCTTGGTAGATGATTTTTTCCACACCCCAAGTACCGACAAAGGACTTGTAGTTTTTGCCACACGAGGCAAACAGCACAACGCATAAAGCGCACAACGTTAAAACACTAAGCTTTTTCATTTTTTGATAATTAAATTGTTATTCGATTCGTTTCATAAAAAACCGTTCAAAGAAGGGTTCTGGCTCTGAGAAATGGTTGGTCCATGAGGACACAATACTATCGGCGGTAAGCAACTCGACATCCATATCAGCGCTGGTGGCATCCGAGAACAACGAGATAATCCACGATGTATTGTAGATGGTAAGGGTTTGGCTTACTGTGTCGTACTCGTAATCGCAATTGAATTTCTTGATAAGGGCAGGACTGTCGTTAAGCAACAGCTTTCCCGACCCGTCTTTGTAGAAATAAACTTCGTAGCCCAATCCAGGACCCACCTCATACTGTAGGGTATCCCACTTTTCATAACCCGTGCTGTCGACGCGGCAGCTGACATATTGCTTGCAACCCCAGTGACCCACGATAGGCGAAACAGCGGTTTCATCTTGCTTGCAGCACGAAACAAGTGCCGTCATCATAAGGAGCATCACCCCTAAACTTCCAATTTTTACTTCCTTTTTCATAAGATTAGACGTTGCAAAAATAGGATTTATTCAAATATCGCGCCAAATTTCTTATTTTTGCTGCACAATTTTTTCTCAAGATGAAAAGAGCGCCACTCCTTATTATTCTATGTATCTTGGGGTTTGCCCCGTTCGCGCCCGCCCAGGACGTGCTTACGGTGATGCAGTACAACCTTTTATATTACGGCAACCACAACAGCGGTTTTGCCGATTGCTACGAAACCAATAACAACACACAACGCAAGGACGAGTGCATACGCACCATCATGAATTACGTGAAACCCGACATCCTGACGGTATGCGAGTTTGGTTCCACGCAGCAGCTTCATACAGACTTCCTCCGTCATAACCTAAATATCAATGGAGTCAACTACTGGAAGTCGGACAATATCATCAACTACGCGAACAGCAACATCATCAACCACATCTTCTACGACTCGCGCAAGATGGAACTGAAACGGCATGTGGCCCTGAACACCGAGCCACGCGACACCGATGTCTATGAGTTGTATCTGAAGACCCATAGCTTGATAGAGGGCGACACTATCCGTCTGGTTTGCATTGTGGCACATCCAAAAGCCGATAAGGGATCAAGCAACGAAGCACGACGCCGCGCCTTGATGCAAAAGACTATGGACTACGTGAACCAGCACTACCCCACCGACAATGTACTGATTATGGGTGACTTAAATATGTATAGTGCCAACGAGAGCGGCTATCGCTTGCTCACCCAGACCTACAGCAATCCTGACATCTGTTTCATGGATCCTCTTGCCTTTCAGGGCGGCGTGGGCGAATGGACCGGCAACAGCCAATACGCCCACTTCCACACCCAGTCGACCCATAACTATTCCGACGAGTGCTTCGCAAGCGGCGGTTTGGACGACCGCTTCGACATGATTCTGATGGCTGACGAAATCGCCATGAATTTCAATCATCTGCACTATCTTTCGGGTTCCTACAAGGCCATAGGCAATGACGGGAACCACTTCAACCAAAGCATTAACCAATACGGCAACTCTTCCGTACCCGCTGACGTGCTTGAGGCTTTGTTTGATGCCTCAGACCACCTTCCTGTAACAATGAAAATCAGCGTGGATGCCCATTTGGGTATTACTGAGACAGAACCGTCCATATTGCAAGCCAGCATAGCCCCAAACCCAGCTTCAAATCTGGTCACTGTCTGCTTCAATAACCCGAAAACAGGTCGTCTGCGTTTCGTAATCCACACACTACAAGGCCAAGTGATGCTGGCGGAGGAAGCCTATTTTGACGAGGGTGAACAACAGTTTGAGTTGCAACTTGGAGATTTTCCGAAAGGATTCTATCTGCTACGCTTGGAGAAAGAAAATGGTTGTTGCGAAACACTTAAACTACTACTACAATGAAAACACTGAACCTATGGAAGAAATAACGACCTTTTTAGAAAACATCCTCCACAACAACAACCGCCCCTGGTTTCAGGAGCATAAGCAAGAATACCAGAAGGCGCAGGCCCACTTCAACGCCCTCGCCGAACAAATCATAGAAGGGGTGCAGAAGTTTGACGACAACTGCAAAGGCCTGACCTTGAAAGACTGCACCTACCGTTTCTATCGCGACACGCGATTCTCGCCTGACAAGCGACCCTACAAAACCCACTTCGGGGTGTTCGTCTGTCCTCAGGGCAAGAAGTCGATGCTAAGCGGCTATTACTTCCATATCGAAGCGAAGGAGTCGGAATATCTGGGACATAATATGCTCTGCACAGGAATGTATATGCCCGATAACGTGATGCTGAAGACCATCCGAGACGAAATCCTCTTCAACGGTGAGCCGCTTGCAGAAAGCATAGCAAAGGCCAAAGGCTTCAGCCTTGATACAAGTCGCGCCATGAAGCGGGTGCCCAACGGCTATCCCAAAGAGCATCCCCAAGCCGACCTCTTCAAACAACGCGATTGGCTCCTGATGCAAGACCTTGACGACAAGCACCTCTTCGACCCGCATCTTGTCGAATGGGCGCTGGCTGAGTTCAAGAAGACCAAAGATTTCTGCCAATGGCTGAACCGAACCGTCGGCTTTGAACCATGATTCACTGAAATTTCGTACTTTTGCGCCCTCAAAACGGCAGAAATGAATCAGATTGACAGGACTAAGGAGTTAGAGACCAGGAACATAGGCAGCTTGCTATGGATGTTTGCACTGCCTTCCATCATCAGCCACATCATCGCATCGGTCTACAATATCGTCGACCGTGTGTTCTTGGGGCAGTATGTGGGAGCTCTCGCCATTGCGGGTCTGGCTATCACTATGCCTGTCATGAATATCATCCATGCTTTCGGCTCGTTGGTGGGTGCCGGCTCGGCGGCCCGTATGTCGATTATCCTGGGTAAGAAGGACTACAACTGGGCGGAGAAGATTTTGGGCAACAGCCTCTTGCTGACCTTCTTCTTCGGTTTCCTTTTCGTCACAGGCGGCTACCTCTTCATGGACAAAATCCTGACCCTGTTTGGTGCTTCGGAGGATACCATTTCTTACGCCCGCGAATATATGGACATCGTACTGCCCGGTATGTTTATGACCACCCTGACCTTCAACCTGACAGGCTTGATGCGCTCCTCGGGCTATCCCCAGAAGTCAATGTGGATTATGGTTTCAGGCGCTATCGTCAATATCGGCCTTGATGCGCTGTTTATCTATGTTTTGGACTGGGGTATTGCCGGTGCGGCTTGGGCCACTACGCTCTCGATGACGGGTACGGCTATTGCTGCTGTGATTCATTTCATCCAGCCCAAGTCGTTCATCCGTTTCCGCAAACATGCATGGGCTCCCAAGCTCTATATCTTCCGCAACATCCTGATGATTGGTATGAGCCCCTTCTTGATGAATGTAGCGGCATCAGCAGTAGTAGCTTTGCTCAACCGCCAACTCATCCGCTATGGTGGCGACTTTGCCGTAGGTGCCTACGGTATCGTCAATACCTTCGCCAGCCTGAGTGTAATGCTCATCTTTGGCGTCTGCCAAGGGATGCAGCCTATTGCTGGCTACAACTACGGGGCCGGACATCCCTTGCGTCTAAAAGCGGTTTATCAATTGGCAATGAAGGTGAATGTGCTGATTGGTTTCGTTGGTGCAGTGTTGGCATTGACCCTTCCGGGCTTGTTGCTCCGGGCCTTTACCAACGACCCTGAGGTTATCCGGATTGGTATTCCTGCAATGCGTTTCATCATGGTGATGTTCCCCTTGGTAGGCTTCACCATCACCAACTCCAACTTCTTCCAAAGTATCGACAAGCCCTGGATTGCTATTGTCACCAGCCTCTCACGTCAGGTACTCTTCCTCGCTCCGATGATTTATATTGTCCCGACTATTTTCATTGATTTGGGCGGCAACGGGCTCACAGGCGTTTGGGCCTCAATGACCATTTCCGATGTCTTGGGAGCTTTGTTGGCCTTCCTCCTTATGCTGACGCAACGGCACGTGTTCCGTAAAGCAGAATAAAAGGATGATTACTTTGCAATAACAATGCCCAACTCCTTGTTGAGCTGCATGCGAATGTCGTCAAGGTCTTTCTTGCGTTTGAGCAGAATGATTTGGTCTTCTAAATTCTCTGTAGTTTTCAATTCCTCTTCAATAGCTTTGCGCCGTTCCGCAATAATGAGGTCTTTATAGCGGTAAATCGACGATAACACCGTGGCTCTTAACACATCCTCCTCCTGTTTGACGAAGATGCCGTATTTCTCCCATTGGTCGAGTTTATATTGCGATGAAAGTAGGTCGGCAGCCAATTGGGCAATGGTTTCATCCTCATGCGAAACAAAATACTGGTCATCAGGGATGCGCCCTTCGTCAATAGCTTGATCGAAAATGTCGAATACCTTACGATGGACAGCGTTAACGAATAGGAATCCGTCCATCTTCAGGTCGTCGATAATCATTTGGGCTACCGACACCTGCTCATAAACCTTCTGTCCGTCTTCATTGATTCGCTCATCGGTAATCATTTTGTTGCCATACATCAGCAAGAGCTTCACCAGTTCGCGCTCTTGATAGTAGCCCGCGGGCAGTTGGTCCTCAAGGGTTTCGTCTGGCTGTTGCGGAGTGACGACTGTAGTGGTTTGGGTATCAGGCAGCGACTCGCCTTCGGGTCCCAACGATTTCTTGAACTTGGCTCGCAGCAGTTTGTTCAGCTCGTTGGTGAGGGTTTGCTCCGGCATATCCAAAAGGCGGCTGCATTCCTTCACGTAGGTGATGCGGAAGATGCTATCAGGAACCACAGAAATAGTCTCCACAATGTCGCGGACGACTTCTCCGCGTTTGATGGGGTCGTTCTCAGCATCTTTCAGCAGCAGTTCCGTTTTGAAACGCACAAAGTCTTTGGCGTTATCCTTCAGATAGTTGGTGACATATTCCACCGAGTGGTCTTTGCCGAAAGTGTCAGGGTCGTGTTCGGGAGGCAGCACCACTACCCGGACATTCATACCTTCCGACAGAATCATATCGGTGCCGCGCAACGCCGCATGGATACCTGCCGAGTCGCCATCATAGAGCATCGTGATGTTCTTTGTGTAGCGCTTCACAAGGCGAATCTGCTCCATCGTTAGCGAGGTACCGCTGCTGGCTACCACGTTCTCAATGCCAATCTGGTGCATTCGCAGCACGTCGAAGTAGCCTTCCACAAGGATGCATTCGTTCTGCTTGGAGATGGCACTTTTGGCGAAGTAGATGCCGTAGAGCGTGTTCTTCTTGTCGTAAATCTCCGACTCGGGCGAGTTTTGATATTTCGGGCTTTTCTTGTCGTTGGTGAGGATACGTCCTCCGAAACCAATCACCTTGCCTGTGAGGTTATGGATGGGGAACATCACCCTTCCATGATAGCGGTCATACAGGCCTTTGTTGCCTTTCAACGACAGCCCTATCTGCTCCAATAGCTCTTCGGAATAGCCGTTACTCTTGGCGTATTGGGTGAAAGCATCCCTTTTTTCAGGACAATAGCCCAAATGGAACTTCTCGATGATGGGGTCGAAATAGCCGCGTTCGCGAAAGTATTTCAGTCCTATGGTCTTCCCCTCTTCGGTGTTCCACAGCGTATCAACGAAATATTTGTCGGCAAATTCGTTGATGTTGAACATCTTCTCGCGGACACTCTGCAGCATGAGCTCCTCAGCGGTCTGTTCCCTCTCCTCGATTTTGATGTTGTATTTCTTGGCGAGATAGTGCAGTGCCTCGGGATAGGTGTAATGCTCGTGTTCCATAAGGAACTTGGCTGAGTCGCCTGCTTTTCCGCAACCGAAGCACTTGAAGATGTTTCGTGCCGGATTGACGCTAAATGATGGCGTCTTCTCATTGTGGAAAGGACAGTTTCCCCACATGTTCGACCCGCGTTTCTTCAGCGTGACGAACTCGCCTACCACTTCCTCGATGTGGGCGGCTTGCAGGATTTGCTCTACTGTCTCCTTCGGTATCGCCATAATAGCCTCTAACTACGCTTACTCCTTCACCTCATAGAATAGCGGTCCGTCTGAATGGATGGGGTGACCTGCCTCATAGTATTCGAGCGGGGTCAGCACCTTGTCGAAGACATAGTACTGCACCAGCACAAGGTCTTTCCCATCGTTAATCCAGCCATAGATGCGATCGTGATCGATGGGGTCGAGGGGCTTGCCTTCTTCGTCAACGAGACCTTCAATTTCAAGGATGGTCGTGTTGGTTACGAATTTCTCGAAGGTGGTCATCTGGGTCGTTTTTCCGTCTTTGGTGGTCAGCGTGACGCGATGCAGGAAGGGCGAATGGGTGACGGAGTCGATACGTTCCTGCGGGATGAGGTTGTTGAGCAAAGCCTCAAAGCGCAGGTCGCCAAACGAGGAGAGCAGATTAATAACTTTCAGCGTGTCGAAAGCCACAGGACTGCCGTCAGCAAGTCGGGTCACCTTATATTGGTGCCGGCCTGTATTCTCCACCTTGAAGCTGGACTGAGGCTCGCGGTTGAACTCAACACTGACTGACTGTATATCCGCCAAACTGGCACTGAAGATACCGTGATCGCGCCAGTCATCCGGGAGGGCTGTAAAACGTGTGGTGATAAAACCACGGAACCCAGGAATATAGACAATATAAGCCTGCTTGGCACCCTCTCGAATCATAAAGGTGCCGCTGCTGTCCTTGGTGGCATCGCCCACATAGAACACCTTGGTACGCTTCTCATGCGGGAAGAGCTTGATACGGTTGAACAGGTTAATGCGCGGAACGATTTGATACACTTCCACCTTGGTGCTGTTCACAGCCAGCTGCTTGACGATGTTATCGTGGCTTGCACGTGAGACAGGCATCTTGATGCGCACCTTATACAAAGTGGTCAACAGGGCCTGAATCTGTTTCGTGTGGGCCTTATATTCGCCATTCAGCGTCCAGGTGTTGTCGGGCTGACGTTCCAGCAGCGACTCGTTATCGCGGCGGTCTGCCAGATAGAGTTTGGTGACAGAAGCGGTGTCCCACACCTGAAATTCGGCGGCTTCGCCCCGTATGGTAGTAAGGTATCGGTTGTTCCAAACCAAAACGGCGGCAATGACGATGAGGACAGCCGTTATGATAATCGTTAGTTTATTGTTCTTCTTCATGTTGTGAAACGGTTATTTGCTGTATTTCTTCTTTCTGATAAAGGCCATCACGAAACCCAAGGCGATAATCAAAGCTATGGGGACAACGGTGTTGATGATTTGCCATTTGGTGCGTTCCTTTGCAATCTTGGTGGTGTCGAGCAGTCTGATTTTCAGTTCGCGTGAGCGAATGTCAATCAAGCCCTCACCGTCCACGAGATAGCTGATGCAGTTCTCGATGAACTCCTTGTTGGCGTAGGTGTTTTCGGTGTATTGGTCGAAGCCCAGGGGCAACGGCATCTTGCGCTTAATGTCAATCTGGTTGCGGATGATGTCGCCGTCAGACACCACAATCATGGCGGTAGGTTCGCTCTGGTCCAGATATTTCAGCTCCTCGCTGTCGACCAGCTCCTGCGGGATGCGGTTGGCATAGAGCGAAGGGAAGCTGCCTTTCAGCAGATAGGCCACGTTCTTGCCTTTCGAGTTGAACATCCGCTGGTCTGGCGTCTGGCGCAGCATCGCTAAGGTGATATAAACCGGTGCCCCCGAAACCTTGGTGTAGTCGGAGGTCTTCAGCAGCGGGATTTGGTTGATACCGTTGGCTGAAGTGGTGGCATCCATCGAACTGACAAAGTCGGCCTTGATGGCGTTCATGTTGCGCACCATCGGGTGGTTGCTGGCGGCCTGCAACAGGGGGAAGTAGAACCAGCGGAAGAACTCCAACTGGGGCTGACCCGCCATTTGACCCGTGCGTACTGGCAAAGCTGCACAGGTGAGGTCCAAAAGAAGGTCACGATTGAGGCGCACACCATATTTGAAGAGCATATCGTCTAAGTTGAGGTCCTGCTCAACGCCTATGGTCGACTCCTGACTTTGCAAACTGTCCATCGTGGCGAAGACGGGTTCAACGAGCCACAACACCTTGCCCCCGTGCATGATGTACTGGTCGATAAGGAATTTGTCTTTCTCGCTGAAGGGCTGTGTGGGTTTGGCGATAATAATGGCATCAAAGCTTTTGAAAGCCTTTACGTCTTTGGCTGTGTCTTGGGTACGGTGCATCAAGGCATCGATGCGTCCCCCAATCTCCACACGACCTACATTATAATGCTGCGAAAGGCTCTGGGTGATGTCATACACGTCCATAGGCTCCAGCTCCCCATGACCCTCGATGAAGGCGATATTGGGTTTCTTGAAACGGGTCACCTTCTTTACAGCATCTATCAGGCGAAACTCCAGATTCTGCATCGAGGCGTTCAAAGCCTCTTCCGACGACTGACCCAACTGGTTCTCCAACAGGTCGATGGCGATTTCGGTGTCGTTGCGATAGCTCACCAAAGCTCCCGGCCAGATAATCATCTGTTTTGAAGAGCCATCGGAAGCACGGTCCAGCACATTGGTCGGATTGAGACCCGACTGGTAGAGCAGTCTGTAGTTCTCTTGCCGCTCATTGGGGTCTTCGCTCTCCGAAGGGTTGATAAACTCGTAGTCAATGTATTTCGAGTAAGCTCGGAACTCGTCGAGCATCTCCTTGGTCTCGCGGCGCAGCTTCTTGAAGCCGGCGGGGAAGTCGCCTTCGAGGTAGACCTTGAAGTAGACATAATCGTCCAAGTTGTTGAGGATTTCCTTCGTTGTGGGCGAGAGGGTATAACGTTTCTCGCTGGTCAGGTCGAGTCGGGTGAACACAAATGAGCCGATGATATTCACCAGCACGACAATCGCCACCGTGATAAGGAAAGCGATGATTTCGTTCTTTCTCAAATTCTTGCGTTTGTTTTCCATCACTATCCCTCCTTTACCATTTGCGGCTCGCAAGAACCAGTTTTGTTGCACTCAGAAACAAAGTAATGACACTCAGGAAATACAGCACATCGCGGGTGTCGACTACACCTCGGCTCAACGAGCTGTAGTGGGCACTCATGCCGAGCTGCTGGATAAACAGGTCGACTTTGCCGAAGAGCGAGAGCGAGTAGATGAACTCAAAGCCCATCAGCAGGAAGCCGCAGAGGAAGACCGACAGGATAAAGGCCAGAATCTGGTTGTTGGTCAGCGAGCTGCAAAACACACCGATGCTGACGAAGGTGCTGCTTAACAGGAAGAGTCCGATATACGAGCCCCAGATGCCACCGCTGTCGAGGTTGCCTTTGGGCAGACCGAGACGGTAGACCGAGAAATAATAGATGAACGTCGGGATGAGCGCCAGCAGCACCAAGGCCACTCCGGCAAGGAACTTGGCCCAGATAATCTGCCAGTCCGACAAAGGCTTGGTAGTAAGCATCTCGATGGTACCGGTGCGGTTTTCCTCAGCAAAGCTGCGCATCGTCACAGCAGGCACAAGGAAAAGGAACACCCAGGGGGCAAGGATAAAGAGGCTGTCGAGGTTGGCATAACCATAGTTCAGCACATTGAAGTCGCTTTCAAACACCCAAAGGAACAACCCGGTGATGAGCAGAAACACCACAATCACCATGATGCCGATGAGCGAGCTGAGGAAGTTGCTGATTTCTTTCTTGAATAGAGCGTACATACGCGGTAAGATTTGGGGTGCAAAGATAGTGAAAAATGTTGACACCGCAATTTTGCTGTCACATCATTGGCTTGAATGCGGATTAATCATATCTCTGCCGACTCCTGATATTGTTGATATCCAAAATAGCAATAATGCTGATGCCCAAACTGACCTTCCGTATTCATCAACTTGACCGACTATCGGTCAAATCATATTTATTGTACAAAAGAGTAACAAACCTATTAATCAATAATTTATCGAATTAATCGGTCAAGTATCGGTCAAGTATTAGACCAATTTATATCGAGTACTTGGCCCCTGTCCCAACTTCTGGCACATACCCAATTCAAGCATCAGCTGCAAATCATTCAGAGCTGTTATTCTTGATACATTCTTCTCGAAAAAGCCCATATAATCTGCCTTCGTAAACTCCTTCTCACGGTGCCAGCGGCCCATGAAATCCAAAATCCTGCCATTCGGCTCCACCATTTCCTTCTGGCTATATATCCTCAGCGTTGTCCGCCCATGGGCTGATGTCCACTCCGGCAACTTCCTGCCCGCCTCCTTCATTGTGTTCGAGATAAGTAGCATTCCACGCCCCGTCTTCTCCATCTCACCAGCCACATAGAATACCTCCGCCATCAGCGGATTTCTCAGCACCGACCCGTGCGGCAGCACCTTGCTCTTGCCCGATACCAACTTCTCGGGTAGAGCACCCGAATTGGTAATTTCTAACCGATCAGCGTAAATAAACACCGTCACCTCGTCAGAAATATCCGTATAGTCCCTATGAATCAGTGCATTCGATATAGCCTCATCCAGCACGTCAATCGGATACTCAAAATCATTATACCGACCCGTCCTGTCCTTGAAGAAATATGCCACCCTCGGCAGACGTTCCTTGAAATAAGCTATCGTTTTCTTCTGCACATCAAACACATTCCCCTCAATGAAATACAGGTCGTCATACTCGTCTGCCGTCTTGCCCTTGGACATCACCTGAATCCTCAGCCGACACTGCGGCAGCAGACCCTTTGTGTCGCGAGCAAACAGTGCCACCGTCCCGTTCGCAATCTCTGTTGACCTCAAAAGCTGAAGTTCCGACAACAGCCCCCTCAGCCCGTTGGCTGACTCCGACAAACGTCCCAATGCAAGCCCTCTGTCATATACCTTCCCCATCTGCTCTTCGTCCAAATCATCTTCGCTGGCATAAAGGTTATTGAGCCGTTCCCAATCCGAATGCGTGACTGAGGAATTCCTAAGCAGTCGCGCCAGATAATCACTCGTTGCAACCGTCGCCTCCTCACCCTCAAACACATAGTAGCGAGCCTGATAGGTATAGGGAGTCAAACTACCCTTGGGAATGGTGATCAGCACTACATCCTTATCCTCATACACCTCCTGCTGCACATACACCAGCGGAAGCGGCATGATACCCCTCGTAATCTCCTCTTGTACTTGCTGGGCAAAAGCGGCAGCGTCAATCCCGACTCCACGATGGTCGCTATCCACACCCACCACAATCCAGCCGCCTGCCTCGTTCAAACAAGCGCACACCTTACGGGCGATGGTTTCAACCGTTGCCTCCGCATAGCAAAACACGGGCGATGGCAGATGCGGCTGCGAGAGTAATGCCTTGATGAAACCGTTATCCATTGAGCAGCATTTTTATACGTTCCACATCCTTGAATTGCGCTTCCACAAAGCGTCCGATATCCTCGTAGTCCTTATAGGGCTGAGCCCAGTTGCCCACCCGATTCTTCGGATCCTCCTGATTCTGAATCGCCAGACGATACACCTCAACGCACTCACCATGCACCACCAGGTTCGGCTTCCGCTCCAACACCTTCTCACCATCCTTTTCAATCACCCTTTCCCGATAATTGGGGATGGCCGACAAATCCTGACCCATCAAGTTCAGAAACTTATGGGCAAACTCCACGCGATAGTCAGCCAGCACGAAACGAGGCATACCGATTTCAATAGCCCTGTCAAACTCCTGGGCTGTAATAGACCTTCCGTCACGCTCCAGAATGCCTGTACCCAGCAAAGGCCTGATGATACCCAGAAACACATTGCACTCCTCCACTGCATTCACACAGTTCACCAGATTAGACAGTCGGCTATCCAGCGGAACCGTACCCTCCTTCGACATGCACACATCATATCCGTAGCCGTCCAACTGAGCAAAGACACGGCTCAATTCCGTCTCAAACTCATAAACGGTCGACGACACGAACACCTTGATATGGTTCCTTTCAGCATTCATTATTATAAATAATTGCGCTGCAAAACTACGAAAATTTTACCACACAGCCAAAAGTAACAGTGGTGAAGCATCGAAAAAAGCCGACATCACTGCCGGCTTTTCATCGTTCCATTTTTTCAGTAGAGGTTGAAAACTGTTTGTCTTCAAGCAACAGGAGGAAAGGTCATACGCTATTGCCGACACCATTGACGCATCTCTGAACCGCAAAGGGATGACACAAAAAGAATTCGCCAAACTTGTAGGCACTTCCGAAGCCGCTGTCTCCAGCTGGGTGGGCGGCGGCCACAATTTCACACTTTCTACTTTGGCGAAGATTTCGGCAACTCTTGGTGAGCCTATTATTTCTGTTGAAAGGTGATAATTGACTTTTCAGGCTATCGCGATACCTGTACGCGATACGTCATCACATAAAAGAGTTCAGCAAATTCAGAGGCAACATTCACCTGCATTTGCGGAGGTTTTTGACGGAGTTTTAGCTCCATCAAACCAACATGCCTTTTCTCTGATAGCAACATGCCTTTTCTCTGATAGCGATAAGCCTTTTCTCTGTGAGAGAGACATCCTGTTATAGTTTTTGCATCATTAGCCCTACCTTAAAGGAATGTTGGCGTTGGTTAAAAGATGAGCAAAAGGGCAGTAAAAGGGGAGTAAAACCTATAGAAGGCATATAACGCAGAACCAAGGGATTAGAAAACCTCCAAAAACCATGTATTTTGGCCTCGGAATATGGATGCGTTAATGGTGCGATTACTAGTGTACCGAAGGTCGGGCTAGATGCGCATTTCTAGTCAGACCATGTGCGGGCATATAGTTAGGCTCTGTCGCGTATTGCACAACAGAGCCTGATTATTAACAGATTAAAGCTAATTTATTCCGCATTGCGAACGAGACGCACACTATATCCAAGGACGCGATCGGCGACAGACTGCGCTACTACATAAGAGTAATTACCACTAAAAGCCATGCTTTCCGCATCAAAGTCACCATAGCACGAACCTGACCAGTATCGGCCACAGGACCCCATTTCGTATAGCGAAGTACCCGTGCGGCTTCCAGCAGCAGGTAAGAACACAGCTCCTTTGGCCTCCATCTGAGACCATTGCGTTATTGTGTAGACATTCCCCCATTTTGTGCTACCCGGGATGAAGTTCAGTCCCCATGGTAACGTCCAGACATCAGGTAGGAGAATCATGCCGTTCACTCCGTTCACTTTGCCTAATCCGTATTTTGAGTCCGCATCAGTACGCTGATAGATGACATAATACCATTCCTCTGTGGTCAATGTGTGCCAGCCTCCATTTTCCTGGTTGCCGCCATTGACGATTGCGTTGTAGCCCCAGTCCGCTTGGCCGGTCTGATCGTAAAGGTTGTAATACACGTTGCCATAGACATTGTAATCGCCAGGATTCAAACTAGTACTCCAAGGCTGATAGCATATAGCACCATGGCTGTAACCACTCGTACCCCAGCCAAAGAGGTCAATCCAACCAGTATATGTCTCTGAAATGTTGCTATTGGCATTACCTATACTATTCCACTGGTTTACGGCAAAGCGCCAATTGTTATTCGAGGCTTGAAACTGAAGGTTGCCTTGCGAGAAGTATACTTGGTCGCCATTTCCATTAATGGTGAATTTTCCATTAACGGCTCCAATAGGAGCGATAGTACCAGGATAAATTTCGTTAGTGATTTCCACTGGAATTCCCATAGTGAAGTATCCATTTTCATAAATGGCAGGCACTGCACTTCGTCCTCCAATATATGTTCCATCTTCCGAGTAAGCACTTCCAACCTCTCCAAATTCCAAAGCCTCCTGTGGCAGAAGAATCGCCCACCGTTCGCCATTACCGATAGGCAGGGTAATCACGCCTTCGCCCTCTTGGCTATAGCCGAATGCATTTGTCGAGAAATCAATGGTCACCTTATTATTAAAGCCAGTGATGCTAGTGGCGGCAGTCGACAAGGTAGTTACATCAAACCTCACCAAAGCGCACTTGTTGAGCAGATGGGCAGTGAAGGTGGTTGCGCCAGCGGTATAGCTCTCATTGGATGGAGCATATTCAATTACAGGCAAATGTTCAGTTTGATCACTAATAACCACCGAGCATGATGTCGTGACACCAGATGTAAGGTTTTCGGAGGGTGTCACATTACCCAAGAAATAGAAATGCAACGGTTCGCCAACGATTGGGTTAGTGATGGTGCCGCCAAAATTCGTTCCATTGTGCGTCAGTGTGCCGATGAATGTGCCGCCACTGGCCACATAAATCACATCGCCAGTCTCGTAGGTGACTGTACCCGTACCCGTGTTCACGTCCATTCTCGTGCCGCTGTTGTTCCGGATGTCAAGGGTGATGGAAACAGTATCGCCCTCGTTGGCGGTTGTGGGTTGTTCTTTCTTGCATTGCGACAGACCTAAAACCAAGGTCAGTGCCATTGCGATAATACCAATTCTTTTCATGTTCATTTCTCCTTTCTGTTTTGATGGTTTTTCCTTGATTTAACTGTTGCATAACAGGCACCCGCCGCGAGCATGACAAATAGTCCACTGCCCAAGGGGGCGCCAAAGGTTTGGCCGGTGATGTTGCCGTTTGTGGCACCGAAGCCTTGTCCTGTGAAATAGCCTCCAGCCGTGCTTTCGTTTCTGCCCATCAGACCGTTGGATTCGGTTGGGACAATCTCGCCAAACAGACCTCCCGGCCTACTGTTTTGTCCCTGTGCAAGCAGGTTGGATGGCAGCAGCAATCCTGCCGCCACCAACAAAGCCCATTTCGCCGTCTTTTGCCTTTTTCTTGTCTTAATGGATTGCATAGATTGAGTTTATTGTCTGTCCGCCGGCCCAAACGGACACTATACAAATGACCACAGAGCGGAGCCTCCCAAACTTATCCTTATTTCTGACGATTGGGTCTGGACTCCCATGAATAACAAAATAATGGATAGGGTCATGCTCCGCTGTTTATGTTGTGCAAAGACATACACGGACATAACAGCGAAAACATTCATCAACCCAATATTCCTTGTTATTCAAATGAATTGTCCAGATTCATCGTCAAGGAACAAAGCGAAGAATGCGCTTTCTCTGTCCACTCCGATTTCTCCCGGAATGGCAGGGGCAAAAATAGGAAAAATTGCTATATCAAGGCCGTTTTATAGAGAAAAATCAGATAATTCTCTCTGTAAAACTAACTGTAACAACTGTAACAACTGTAACAGCAGTCATTCGGATTGATATTATTTTGAATGTAATTATTTGTAACACATATTGTTAATTTCCTTGCTTTTGCCCTTTCAGGGCGAAAAACAAAACCACGGCTGTTACTCAGGGCGTTGCCCTGAGATAGTAGCTTATGGCCTTTCAGGCCGCTGTTTTTTCCCTGTTTTCTTCCTGCCCATACGCTGCCCACAGAGAGGAATCAGAAAGGTACCACAAAGGTATCACGAAGTTACCACAAAGTTACCAGAAAGAGGCTATAGGCTGGCTATAGCCTTACTATAGCGTTGGTATAGCGTTGCTATTGTTTTTTGTACTTTAATGGATTGTGAATGAGTGTGTTATGGAGGAAAATCAGCAAGCAAGTCTATCTACATATTGTATCACACAGAAAAACAGATAGTTACAAAGATTCTCCTGCCTCATTCGGGCTTTGTGCTTGCCGTTGCAAAAGTAAACAAAATATCCGGATTTGGCAAGGATTTTTTCTGTTTTTTTGACTGCGAATTTGACAATTTTTGCTATTTTTGCCGTCAGAAAAGTTCCGAAACGGCCATTTCGGAAATGACGGTTTCTTATGTAAACAACAGACAAATATGAAATTCTACGACAGGGAGCAGGAGATTGATTTTCTGCAACATACAGCTGAACAAGCAAAGAGCAACGCAAGATTCACCGTAGTCACAGGAAGGAGGCGTATCGGAAAGACTTCTCTCATTGCAAAAGCATACGAGGACGCACCTTTCGTTTATTTTTTCGTCGCACGCAAAACAGAAAGCGACCTTTGTGAGAACTTCCAGGACGAGATAGAACAAAAGCTTGGCATTCCCACACTTGGCAGAATCCGTAGGTTTGCTGAAATCTTCGAATACCTTATGAGACTCTCCGTCAATCAGAGCTTTACCCTTGTCATTGACGAGTTTCAAGAGTTTTTCAAAGTCAACAAGGCCATTTTCAGTGAGATGCAAGACATCTGGGACCGTTATGAAAAGCAATCCCATATCAACCTGCTTGTATGTGGCTCGGTGTACTCGATGATGCAGAAAATATTCAAAGACAAGAAAGAGCCTCTTTATGGCCGCAGTACTGGCGAACTGAGGGTACAGCCTTTCCGTCCCTCCATTCTGAAGGAAATCATGTCGGATGCCCAACCTGGCTACACAAAAGAGGATCTCCTTGCCCTGTTTACCTTTACCGGCGGGGTGGCTAAATACGTACAGCTTCTTGTGGATGCAGGAGCCACAACCAAGGAAGCAATGATTGATTACATCATCGGAGCCAACTCTACCTTTATCTCAGAAGGAAGGAATAATCTCGTGGAAGATTTCGGGAGGGATTATGGTGTTTATTTCTCCATCCTCTCTTGCATAGCCCGAGGGAAAAACACACGCTCGGAAATAGAGGACGTGATTGGAAAAGAAGTAGGGGGCTATTTAACCAATTTGGAAAAGGAATATGAATTGATTCGCAAAAGGCAGCCCCTGTTTGAAAAAAGCGGAACAAAAAACGTCAGGTACGAGATTGACGACGTTTTCTATTGCTTTTGGTTCCGTTTCGTTTTTAAATACAGCTATATCCTTGAAATTGAAAACTATGCCAAAGTTCGTGAGATTGTCAGACGAGATTATGAAACCTTCAGCGGCCTGATGCTGGAACGCTATTTCCATAGAATTGCCATTGAATCGGGACAATGGACACGTATTGGCCGGTGGTGGGACCGCAAAGGAGAGAACGAGATTGACATGATTGCGGAAGACGAACTGTCGGATTTCGCCACATTCTTCGAAATCAAGCGGCAGGCTTCCAGTATTAATCCCGCTGAATTGCAAGCAAAAACCGAGTGCTTCCTGCATTCCACACGACAATTCCGTGGATACCGCATTGCTATACAAGGCTTGTCAATGGACGATATGTAAACGTGCAAAAGGAAATTTACGTTATGGAGACAGGGAACGAGGGATTTTTATTATTTTTGCAGACAGAAAAGAAAAACTGATTGGATTATGACAACAATGGAATTGAACGCGCAGATTTGGCGCAATATGGCGGAGATAGCCGACAACGAACAGCTGATGAAACAATTGGCCAAGTACTTGAAGAAACTGGTGGCCAAGAAAGAAGACGCAACCCTGATGACTAAGGAAGAGTTCTACGCCAAATTAGAGAAAGGTGAAGAAGAATACAGACAAGGGAAATGCACTCGATTACTTCCTGGTGAATCTGTAAGCGATATGTTAAGGAGAAACGGCTATGCGGTATAACATCGAATTTACTTCGGATGCCTTAGCGGATTTAGCTCGACTTGCTAAAAACGAGCCAAGGGCATATCAAAAAGCACAACGCTTCATAACTGAGCTTGCGGAGCATCCGAAAACAGGCCTTGGTCATCCAGAGCCCCTTAAAGGTAAGCCCGAAAACCGATGGAGCCGAGAGATTACCAAGAAGCATCGTTTGGTTTATCGCATATTCGATACAGAAGTGTTGGTTCTTGTCCTCTCCTCTTATGGTCACTACGACGACAAATAACCATGAAGCGTGTTTCCACCTACTTGTTTCTAATTGCAACAGCCCTTCTCGTTTGTCAATGTCAACCGAAAGAAGAGGTACTGACTTGCGAGCAACTATATCAAGAGTTTCAGCAACCCGATGCTGAATATCGTCCCTTCGTGCGCTGGTGGTGGAACGGCGACAAGGTGGATTCGGCTGAACTGGTGCGTGAGTTGCGTCTGCTGAAAGCGGCGGGCATCGGGGGCGTGGAGATTAATCCGATTGCTTTTCCGAGCTATTGCGACAGCGTTGGAAAGGCTTCATTGCAATGGCTCAGCCCCGAGTGGATTAATATGCTGAAGGTTTGTTTCGATGAGGCTGACTCGTTAGGATTGACCTGCGACCTGCTGGTGGGTTCGGGTTGGCCCTTTGGGGCTGAGTTTCTTGAGGAAGAGGAACGGGCACAAATTGTGGTCAACTATGCGGAGCCTGTGACGGGACCCTCTACGTTAACTATCGTTGCAGACAGCCTTTGCGAAAAGGCGATGCCCAAGGTGAGTTCGCCTTATAAGGGGAATACTAAGGAGCTGATGCTGTTGCGGTTGTATCCGAATCCGGCAGCAAGGGCAGATGATTATACCGAGATTTGGGCTGCATCTAAAGACGGCCCTTCGACCCTTCGACCTTGCTCAGGAACCTCAGGCTCAGGGGCCTTTACTATCGATATTCCCGAAGGGGAATACACGCTGGCTGCTTTGGTGAAAATCAATGGGTTCCTTGAAGTGATTAATGGAGCTCCAGGGGCAGCGGGACCGGTGTTGGATCATTTCAACACGGAGGCCGTCAACCGATACCTTTATAATATGTCCGACAAAATTGAGGCGCAGATTGGTCCGCTGAAAAGCCGCATCCGCGCCCTCTTTACCGACAGCATGGAACTGGAAGGGGCCAACTGGACCAGCGATATGTCAGAGGAGTTCCAAAAGCGTTATGGCTACGACATCACTGAGTATCTGCCGTTTATCCTCTTCAAGATTGGCTCGATGGGGAGCGCACTCAACTACAATCCCGTCGTCCCCGTGACGGAAGACTTCCAGAAAGAAATACAACGGGCCCGTTACGATTTTGAAGATTTCAAAGCGCAATTAATGCAGGAGCGGTTCACCAACACTTATCTTGCTTGGTGCCATCAACTGGGTGTAAAAGCTCGCGCACAGGCTTACGGCAGGGGCTTCTATCCCTTGGAGAACGCGATGGGCTACGATATCCCCGAGGGCGAGTCGTGGACCACCAACTGGCTACGCCACAAGCCCGGCGAGGAAATGTCGGAAACGGATTACCGCAGAGGACGCGCCTATACGATGGTCAACAAGTTTGTGTCGTCAGCTGCCCATTTAGTGGGCAACCGCACCGTGAGTTGCGAGGAGATGACCAACACCTATACCGTCTTCAATATGACCTTGGAACAGCTGAAGATTGGCGGCGACCAATCAGCCATTTCAGGCGTGACCCACAGCGTGTTTCACGGCTTCAACTACTCACCCAACCTTGAAGTGCCCTTCCCGGGATGGGTGCGCTACGGGGCCTATTACAGCGAACACAACCCTTGGTGGCCTTACTTCAAGCACTACAACGACTATAAGGCGCGACTCTCCTACGCTTTGCAGCACGGCACCTATTATGCCGATATCGCTATCCTCAATCCCGAGAACGACATGTGGAGCACCATCGGAATGCAGAACGAACCGTTCCCCAACACCACCCGCGCCCCATACAAGACCCTCATCTGGGAGGCTATTAATAAATGTGGCGGCGGTGTGGATTACGTGAGCGAGAACATCATCAAGCAATCGACAATTAATAAAGGTGACATCTGCTACAACCAGCGGAGATACAACACCCTGATGCTCATTGATGTGGAAAGTCTGCATCCTGAGACCGCCGAACAATTATTGCGCTATGTGAAAGACGGGGGCAAGTTGCTCTGTATTGATACGATTCCCTACCAGTCGTTGGGTCTGAGTGGCGACTACGTTGAGAAGGACTCCATCGTCAGAAGCTGTTTCAATCAGATTCGTGCCTTTGAGGACCGTTTCGTCTTTGTGGAGCCGCCCAAGGAGGACTTCATCCCTTGGTACAACAGCCTGATGAAAGCCGAACAGCTACCACATTATTTAGACATCGATAAGCCTGACCCTTATGTGATGCAAAACCGCTACACCACCGATGACGGCAGCGAGATGCTCTTCATGGTGAACAGCCATCGCTACCAGTCGCACCCAACCCGCATCACTTTTCACAGTGAACTGACCCACAAGAGGTGCCCTTGGATATGGGACCTGCATACTGGCGAGCGCACTCCCCTACCCTTAGACGCAACAGACAGCTATGACTTCGATTTGGGTCCCGCTGAGTCAGTATTGATTGTGTTTGAAAAAGGGAGACACCATCACGAACCCGCTGGCGGTCGCTTCGCGTCATTGCGAGGAACGAAACCATCCAGCATTGACCTCTCCAACAATTGGGATGTAGAACTCCTTCACGCCCGCTTGGATACCGTCATCCATACCCATTTCGACACCCTCTTCGACCTGAAAGACCATCCCGATTACCAGCATTTTGCAGGGACCATCGTCTATCGGAAAACCATACAGCATCATGAAGGAGTCACAGGGAACGTTTCTATAGTCGAAAACCTCTTGGATTTGGGTCTCGTGGAGGGTGTCTCTGAGGTCTTCGTCAACGGGCAATCCGCTGGCGTGAAGTATTTTGGCCGTAGAAGATACGACATCAGCGACCTGCTCCAGGAGGGAGACAACACGCTGGAAATCCGCGTCACCACCACCTTGGGCAACTACCTGAAGACCCTCAGCCGCGAGGAGAACCCCACCACTTGGATTTACGTCAACCACCCCCGACGTGACCAACCCTTGCAACCCCAAGGGTTGATTGGGCCGGTAATACTATACAAAATGCTATGAAAATGAAGAAACACCTCATCACCCTCTGTCTCACCTTGTTGCTCAGCCTCCAAGCCTTCGCGCAAGACCCCAAACCCACCTACAATGCCTCGAAGTTCGGCATCCGCAGCGACGGTGTCACCATGAACACCCGCAGCATACAGTTCGCCATCGACTGGATTGCGGAACAAGGCGGAGGTACGCTCCGCTTCTGGGTGGGTCGCTACCTCACAGGCAGTATTCATCTGAAATCCAACGTCACCATCGAGCTGATGGAAGGTGCCATCCTCGTAGGCAGCACCAATCCTTTCGACTACGACCGCCTCGTCGCCACCAACGACCACGCCCTCATCCTGGCTGAGGGGGTGGAGAATATCAAGTTATTGGGTATCTACAACAGTGGGGGCTGTATCGACGGACAAGGGCGCGAATTGGGCAACAACTGTACCGACCTCGTACATAAGGGCCTGATGAAAGACCGTCTCAGCAACGACCGCGTCGGCGAAGGCTTCCGTCCCCGACTGCTGCTGTTCAGGGAATGCAAGAACGTTGAAGTGGACAACGTCACCTTCCGCAACGCCGCCAACTGGGTCTGCATGTACGACCAATGCGAAAACGTGACAGTCAACAACGTGAGGGTGCAAAGCACCGCCTTCTGGAACAACGACGGCATTGACATTGTGGACTGCAACGGTTTCCTGCTGACCAACAGCTATATCGACGCCAGCGACGATGCCATCTGCCTGAAATCGCACAGTGCCAAGAAGCTATGCCAGAATGTGGAAGTGCGCAACTGCACCGCCCGCAGCAGCGCCAGCGGCATCAAGTTCGGCACAATGGGAGCAGGAGGATTCAAGAACGTGAGAATCATCAACAACACGGTTTACGACACCTATCGTAGTGCCATCACCATCCAAAGCGTCGACGGCGGCATCTGTGAGAACATCCTCGTCGACTCGCTCTACGGCACCAACGTGGGCAACGCCATCTATCTGAATATCGGCGCCCGTCGCGACAAGCAGAGCTTCATGGACGGCATCACTATCAAGAACCTGTATTGCGAAGTGGCCGCCACCAAACCCGATGCGGGCTACGAGTACGAAGGTCCCGTAGAAGACCTGCCCCGCAACATCTCGCCCTGCGGCATTATCGGTCTGGCCGACAGCAAAATCAAGAACGTCACCTTGGAGAACATCGAAATCGTCTTTCCCGGAGGCGGCGACCCGCATTATGCTCACATAGGTCTCGATGAGTTGGATAAAGTACCTGAAATGCCTAAAGCCTATCCCGAGTTCTCGCAGCACATGGAACTTCCCGCCTGGGGCTTTTTCATCCGCCACGTGGACGGCCTGACGATGCGCAACATCAAGCTGACAGCCTTGAAAAAAGACTATCGCACCGCCATCGTGATGGACGATGTCAGCCGTCACCAAATCGACGGATTGACCGTAGACGAACCTGAAAAGGAAAAGAAAGAGCCTGTTTTTATTCATCATAACAGGTAAATTACTACTTTTGCGCTTCATTTCAACCTCAATAGCATTATGACAAACCCGGAAGAAGAAAAAGTAACGGAAAAGAAATCGCTCAATTTCATTGAAGCGAAAGTGGAAGAAGACCTCAGTAACGGCAAGAACGGCGGTAGGGTACAGACCCGTTTCCCCCCAGAGCCGAACGGTTACCTCCACATCGGTCACGCCAAGGCCATCTGCCTCGACTTCGGCATCGCCGCGCAACACGGCGGCGTGTGCAACTTGCGCTTCGACGACACCAACCCCACCAAGGAGAACATGGAGTATGTCGATGCCATCAAAGAGGACATCCAATGGTTAGGCTACCAGTGGGGTAACGAATACTACGCCTCTGACTACTTCCAGCAACTCTGGGATTTTGCCATAGAATTAATAAAAAGAGGTAAAGCATATATCGACGAGCAAAGCTCCGAGGAGATTGCTGCACAGAAGGGTACGCCTACACAACCTGGCGTGGAAAGCCCCTACCGCAACCGTCCCATTGAGGAATCGCTTGACTTGTTCAACAAGATGAACAACGGCGAAATTGGCGAGGGCAAGATGGTGCTGCGTGCCAAGATTGATATGGCCAACCCCAACATGCACTTCCGCGACCCCATCATCTACCGTGTTGTGGATACCCCGCACCACCGCACGGGCACCAAGTGGCACGCCTACCCGATGTACGACTTCGCCCACGGGCAGAGCGACTACTTTGAGGGTGTCACCCACTCGCTCTGCACCTTGGAGTTTGTGGTGCATCGTCCCCTTTACGACCTCTTCATCGACTGGCTCAAGGAGATTAGGGGCGAGGGCGACAACATGGACGACAACCGTCCGCGTCAGACCGAGTTCAACAAACTGAACCTGAATTATATCCTTTTGAGCAAGCGCAACCTGCTCGTCCTCGTCAATGAGGGCCTCGTGAGCGGTTGGGACGACCCGCGTATGCCCACAATTTGCGGCTTCCGTCGTAGGGGCTATACGCCGAGCGGCATTCATAAGTTCATCGACAAGATTGGCTACACCACATACGATGCCCTGAACGACTTCGCCCTGATGGAAAGTGCCATCCGTGAGGACCTCAACGCCACCGCAACACGTGTGGCCGCAGTAGTCAACCCCGTGAAGCTCGTTATCACCAACTATCCCGAAGGACAGGTGGAAGAGATGGAGGCCATCAACAACCCCGAAGACGAAACGGCCGGCAGCCACAAGATTGCCTTCAGCCGCGAGTTGTGGATGGAGAAGGAAGACTTCATGGAAGAAGCTCCCAAGAAATACTTCCGCATGACCCCCGGCAACGAGGTGCGTCTGAAGAACGCCTACATCGTGAAATGCACCGGCTGCAAGAAAGACGAAAACGGCG
>CAMYYB010000005.1 GCA_947303335.1 uncultured Bacteroidales bacterium
ACAACACCGTGAGCGAGCGCAGCCGCAAACTGAAAGGCATTTTCGGCAGCGAGGAGCCGCTTTCCGCGACGCTACGAGGCTTTTCCAACGAATCCATATCTATTTGATTATCGGTACGATAGCTAAAAACCCGCACAAATCCGCACATTGTTTTTTGAGGTTTTGGAAATAATGTGTATTTTTGCACAAATGAAAAACGATGAAGTGCTTTCAAGACCTATATGAGGCAATTGCTAATGACGGCTTCACACAGTCAACACTTCATATCATCGATGAACTTGTAAACCAGATAGAAAATGGATCCACAGACCTTCCTCGATTTAATCTTCGAGAGCATTCAGGAGTCTGCAAGGCAGGCTCGGCTCTCATCGGGGCGACCCTCGTCGCAAGCTACGCTGAAAGAAGCCTTACAGCAAGTGGCCATGCTGGAAGCGGCCAAAAAAGCCCAAGCAACTGGGAAATAGACGAATTGCAAGAAAAACTCATTGAGCAATGGGCAAAGGCTGCTCGCCTTTGGGTAGAATCGTCGGATGATATTGTCCGAAAAGGATTCGGCCCCATGATAGCCGAAGGTGCGGAAGCGAAGGTTTATTATAGAGAGGGTTCGCCCGCAGTTTTGAAAGAACGGGCCTCCATCTATTCCACCACCCAAAAGGCTCTTGATGCCATTGCGCTACACAATTACATCTTTCCAGAGACAGCCATGCACGTCATCGGCTTCACGCGCGATTCGGACGGACTTTTCCGTGTGATTCTTACACAGCCATACGTCCGTTGTCAGCGTCTTGCCTCAAAGGAAGAAATCGACAAACTTGCAGCCGAAAAAGGATTCCGTGACAATCGGGAAGGACAGGGAGTGAACTACATTTCGGAACGCATTGCATTGGAGGATATGCACCCCGCCAATGTGTTTATCGATGAAGTGACCTCGCTTCCCATCTGCATCGACTGTATCGTCAAATTCGTGAAGAAATGAATTTGATGGCACTTTGAGGAATCTGCATCTAATTGATTATCGGTACGATAGCCAAAAACCCGCACAAATCCGCACATTGTTTTTCTTGACAGGTGTGGGGGTGTTGGTGTAGTTTTGCCGAAAATTTCAAAACCTAATAGTTATGAAAACGACAAAAAAATTCATGATGATTTGCTGCCTGATGGTGATGGCGGCGACGGGTTATGCCCAGGAATGGGCCGTGTCAGTTGATCAAACAGAAATGGCAAAAGAGATGATTGCCGTCGATGGCGGCGAACATATCCTTTGTGTTGGCTCCGCACCTGGTCGTGACGGATGCCTCCTAAAGGTGGACAAGGATGGCAACTATATCAGCCGACAGGTACATTTGCCTGGGATGGCACTTCGGTATTATTCAGCCATTGAACTTGACAACGGAAACTACATGGCCTTCGGTATTTGTGACGATAGTCTTGCCGACCCCCATTACCAAAGGTACATGCAGGTGGATGTATTCGACAGCCAACTTGAAAGCGTAGCATCACGGACATACGACATGGATGATGAAGTGACCGATTTGTTCAGTTCCCCAGATGCATGTAGCCATATGAAGTCTATCATCACCAGAAAGGGTACCGTGCTTTTGGCCGCTGCTCCCAGCTATGAAGATCAGATGTACAACGGTTTTTTCCATAGTGTATTACGCTTTTTTGAATTCGATGAGGAAGGAGAACTATTGAGGATTGTGGACAATCCAACATCAACAGCGTTAGCAACGGACATAAAAACAATCACTTACGCCCCTAATTCCGACAATCTGATGGTGTATGTCGGGAGTGGTATTTTCGGGAACGCGAGCGGTTTTGCTGGAATGATGGTGGCAGATACGGCCTATAACATCGTTGCCAAACAACCACTTTGGAACCTTGATGGGTTGGAATGTGAAGACATAGCTTGCGATGGGCATTGGATTGACGGCCAATATATGATCCTGGATGTAGAGCAATACATAGGTTCTTCGTTCACTTTCCATACCCTATATAAGATTGATTCCGCCCGCAATGTTTATGCTCATCACGATGTGGAACCTGCCGACTCGTGTACAAGAGTGCCTCGTGAAAGGAACACGGCCTATGTAAACGATTCGACGATATTTGCGATTAGTATTTTCAGCGAAACCATGTACAGCTCTCTTTCATACGAAAACGCAAACATCCTATTGTATGACAAACACTTGAACCTGCTCGGGCGCAAGGTAATCAAAACGGACGATGTAACATACTTCCCCAGTGTGCCAGCAGTATTCAACGATGGAGGATGCCTTGTTTTGGTTCGTATCAGGACCGAAGAAAATTATCAAGGGGAGCCGTTTACCGATTATGAACTCATGAAGTTCCGGCGCGAGGACATTGAAATCACTTGGGATGTGGTGCAGGAAAACGAGACCGAGACGCATCCTTCGCCATATCCGAATCCCACCAAAGGCATCCTGAACATCCCGATAAACCAAGCAGAACACAACGAACTAAGGCTTCAGATCTTCGACATGAAGGGAGTGAAATGCTTTGATTGTGCCATCACCAAGCAAGGCGACCTCATCACCGTGGACACACAGAACCTTGATGCGGGGGTGTATGTGTATCGCATCACCTCTGGCGGGAAGGAAATAACAGGCGGGAAGATTTTAAAAGAATAGGAATTGTTGTAATCTGGAACTGCAACGTATTGTAAAACAACAAAGTGACTTTACAAAAGTTTGTAATGGCCTTTGGACTTGAAAAAACAGCGAAAATTTGCTATACTTTTGCATCATAAATTCAAATCAAATTATCAATACCTAAAATTAAAGTATTATGAACAACAGAAAATTCAGATTCGGAACGCTGCTGGTGTTTTTGGCGGCAATGACTTTTACATTGAGCTCTTGTGAGTATATGGTGAATGTCGATTTTAAGATTGCTCACAACGAAAACGACACGCTTGTGCTGACAGGATGGAATGGGACAAACGAAGTTTGTTACAGGAGTCCTTATACCAGCAATTCTGGCGATGTGTTCGACAAAACGACTATCAGCTCTTTCAGGGCGGGTGGCGGTTCTTCCACTACCGTTACGGAAGAGCAAGCCTTCACGCAACTCATGTCGGATTATGACAGCGTGATGATTACGCGCCGTTCTGACAATAAATCTACTATTACTTATCGCCATGACGAGAATGCCAGCGATGCGCAACGGTATTTCTTCACCCGCGAAGCGTGGAGTTGCACCCCCGAAGGCGAGATGGAAAAAGACAGGACTTACACCCTTATCTTGAAGGATGAGATGTTTAAATAAACTGATAACAATAAACAATGATAACAACAATGAGAAAAGTAGTATTATTTGTAGTTTCCTTATGCTGCATGGTTTCGGCTTCTGCACAGCAAACCATGAACACAAAGAGAGTCAACAACACATTGGGCGTTTGCATGATGGGCAAGACGATGCAGTGTAACGGCATCAGCATGTCATACCTGGCTTCGGAGCAAGGTAAGATGGCACTTGCCTACGGCCTGGAATACGACCGCGAGTACATGTTAGGCAAGACGCCTCTGGGAATTGTGACAGGCATCCGCATGGAGTATAGCCGCCCCTACGCCAAATTCGAGGAAGAGGGACAAACCCTCGAGGTGAAAGCCCACGACCTTACTGGGGTGATTCCTGTTATGTTGCAATACCATGACAAGTTGGGCGACCACACCGAGCTTCAGCTCTTTACGGGTCCAAGTCTGGATTTGGTGATTTTCCGCAAAACGGATGCTTCAGGAGTCATATCAGGAAGCGGCAGCTATATCTTTGGGAGTCCGCTTGAAAACAGCGGGAAACCCACATGGCATTGGATTGGTCTGTCGTGGAATTTCGGTATCGGAATCCAATACAACGACATCGCCTTCAGGATTTCGTCAGGTTATGGCTTGCTGAACCATTTTGACAAAGATTATACGGCGCAGTATATGGGCTATCCTTTGCGCATCAACAGGCCTATTGTGGGTACGGTGATGTTTAGACTGTAGATCTAAAGTTTGGCTAATAATAACCTATGGGAATTAGAAGGTTTTTCAGTTTTGTTTCTGTGGTGGTCATCATGCTGCTGGCGGGATGCCAGCAAAATGACCAAAAGGAGCCTGCCAAAACCCTTATCCAAAGCGGGAAGGAGCAGGCCTACAGCCTGAAAAAGGACTCGGTGGAGGCCTTCGATGAGCAAATGCGGCGATGGAGGGTACTGCATGGCGGGATGAGCAGGTGGGAGAGCGATAAATGAGTTGAGAGCAGTTGAAAGTTGGGAGTTGACTCCCCCGGCCTGCGGCCACCTCCTCTCGGAGGGGGACGTTATGCGTACTGACCTGCTATCGGGATTACGAAGGACTCCCAGTGGCCCCCTCTCGGAGGGGAAAGACTCCACTGCTCTCACGGTGGGAAGACTGTCCCAGTCCCATAGGCGAAAACCGTTCCTCTCTCTGTGATTTTAACTGTAGCAACTGTAGCAACTGTAACAAAAGCCATTTTGACTAATGACTATAATGACTAAAATGACCAAATGACTGCAAAGGCAAATTTACCATTCACTATCGCCTTTTTTTGAGCAAAAACCTTTCAAAATCCAGAATTTTTGCTTAATTTTGCAGTCGCAAAACAAAACAGCGAATGAGCTACATTAATCCCTGTAACTATCTGTGTTTGTGAACGATAAATAGCATAGATAGACTTGTAGACTCTATTCGATACCATAACACTTTCACAATCAATACATTAAAGGTTTCAAATCCATAGCAAGCCTATAGCAACGCTATACCAAGCCTATAGGCGCTCTGAGGTAACTCTAAGGTAACTTTGAGGTAACACTGTGATTCCTCTCAGTTTTCTCCCAGATACCCTTCTGACAGCCTCTGCGAAACAGACAGCAACCACAGGCCTGTCACCTCTAAAACAGAAGGCAATGTCAGTCCTGTAGCAGCCGGATATTGTCCACCACGATGCCCAAACGCAACAAAAACGCCTCCTCAGTAGCAAAGCCGATATGAGGCAGCATGATGAGATTGGAGGCATCGAACAAGGGATTGTCCTGACTCAAAGGCGGCTCTTTACCGTAGACATCGGTGGCGGCACCAGCAATCAAGCCTTCTTTCAAGGCATTGGCCAAAGCCTGTTCATTCACCACAGGACCGCGAGCCGTATTAATTAGGATGGTACTAGGCTTCATCAAGGCGAAATCCTTCTCGGTGATGAAGTCGCGGGTCTCGTTGTTCAAGGCGATGTGCAAGGTGATGATGTCGGATTCCTTCAGCAAGGTTTCCTTATCGACGAAAGTCACGCCCTCGACTTGTTTCGGGGTACGGTTCCACGCTAGCACTTTGCAGCCAAAGGCATTGGCCAGTTTCGCCACACGCTGTCCGATATTGCCCATACCGATGATACCTAAGGTCTTGCCGCCGATTTCTCTTCCGGGCATGATGCCCTTGCGGTTGCATTGACGAGTGATGGCATCGTTCTCAAGGACTTTGCGGTAGAGGTCAATCATCAGGGCGATAGCCAGTTCAGCCACAGCCTCGGTGCTATAGCCTGCCGCGTTCTTCACGATGATACCGCGACGCTGGCATTCCTCCATATCGATATGGTCCAAACCCGTGAAGGCGATGGAGAGCATCTTCAAGTTGGGGCAGGTATCCAAGAAGTCCTTGCGCAACGGGATATTGCTTTCGATGATGACTTCCGCACCTTCGGCGCGACGAATCAGCTCATCAAGATTTTCGTTGCGGTCAGGATAGATGACGACTTCGTGTCCTGCTTTCTTCAGCCCTTCGCAGGCTGCCTCGATTTGCTCGACTTTCAGTCCAAGCGGTTCAAGAAAGACGATTCTCATTTCGCGGCAATCATTTCGATTTCAACGAGAGCCTTCTTGGGCAGTTCCTTCACGGCAAAGGCGGCGCGGGCGGGATAGTCACCCTTGAAATACTTGCCGTATACGGCGTTCATCTCGCCGAAGTAGCTCATGTCAGCCAGATAGCAGGTTGATTTCACCACATTGTCGAAGGTGCAGCCCGCTTCGTTGAGGATGGCCTCAAGGTTTTTCAGGCTCTGCTCGGTTTGGGCGGTTACGCCTTCCGGCATCTCGCCTGTTTCGGGATTGATAGGCAGTTGACCAGAGATAAACAGCATTCCGTTGGCTTCAATAGCTTGGCTGTAAGGTCCGATGGCTCCCGGAGCCTTTGTTGTTGCGATAACTTTTTTCATTGTTTGCGTTTTTTATGGGATTTTAGCGTTGCAAAAATAGGAAAAATGTTACTTTTGCAACCTAAAACATCCAAAGAAATGACATTCAAAAAAATCTTACTCAAACTCCATAACCGCTATGTGTATGCTGTTGCAGCCTTTCTTGCTGTTTTCCTCGTTTTCGACCAGTTCAACCTGTTCGAGCAAATCCGTCTTCGTAAGACGTTAGAGGAACAAAAGAAGGAAATCGAGTTCTATGAAAAAGAGATTTCGGAAAGTCGCGACCTGCTTGACCGCCTGAAGAACGACACCGCCACGATGGAAAAGGTGGCTCGCGAGAACTACATGATGAAACGCGATAACGAGGTCATCTATCTAATTGAGACGCAGGAATGAAGCTTGACAAGCTTATAGTTTTCCTGTTTGTGTTCCTGTGGACAGTAGCGGGGCAGAACCTTTGGGCACAGTCGCAAACCGTCACAGGAAAAATCATTGATGCACAAAACCGCCAGCCTTTGGCATTTGTCAACGTGGTGGTCAATGAGGGGCTTACGGGAACGATGAGTGACATCGACGGACGCTATGAAATCAACTCGCCCGTCCCTGTACGTCTTATCAAGTTCTCTTCCATTGGATATGATCCGCAAACCATAGAACTACAGCCCAATGCCAAGAAATGCAACGTGGCATTAAACCCCGTCACCTTTGAGTTGCAGGAAGTGGTTATCGACGCGGGCGAGAATCCCGCCCACCGCATCATTGACAGCCTAATGGCTCACCGCAAGGCCAACAACCCCAACTCGTTGCGGACCTACAGCTACCACATCTACGACCAGATGATTTTCACTATCGACAGCTCCGACTTCGGTAAGGCTCTGGCTTCGGCACCCACTCAGGGGCAGGGGGCCATGCAGATGTTCGACAGTCTGCTGAAACGGAGTGACTTGATGGTGATGGAGACCGCTTCGGAGGTGTTTTTCCACGCTCCCGACCGCAAATTGCAAAACGTGCTTGGCACCAAGATAGCAGGTATGAAAGAGCCGACTTTCATGTATCTTGTCAACAGTATGCAGAGCATCAGCTTCTACGATGATATGATTAACGTGGCGGGAACTGACTATGTGAATCCCATCAGCCGCAATAGCAAGAACCATTATTTCTTCACCCTTGAGGAGGTGCAGCCTATAGGGGAGGGGGATTCGCTTTACATTATCTCGTATCATCCTTTGAAAGGCAGCACCTTCAATGGAATGCGGGGCACGATGACGGTTAATAGTGACGGCTGGGCGTTGCAGAGCGTGAAGGCTGAGCCTAATGAACAGGGAGGCCTTTATACTGCGAACATCCAGCAGCTTTACCAAAAAGTGGATGGGCAGTGGTTCCCAAAGCAACTCAACACCAACCTGCGCTTCCCCAGCATGGCGGTCAACATCGACGGCAACACCTTCCCTATGGTAGCCATCGGGAAGAGTTATCTTACAGATATTGAGATTAACCCCGACCTTTCGAAACGCCGTTTCTCTGATTTGGAGATTGTGGTCGACCCCAACGCCTCTTTCCGCGATGAAAGCTTTTGGACGCAACACAGAATCGACTCGCTGACCCAAAGGATACAGGCTACTTACCTTCTTGTTGACTCACTTACAAGAGGTAATGACATCTTTGACCGAGTGTTGGGCGTCACCGACAAACTGATGCAGCAGTCGGCGTTGCAGATGGGCCCTCTCGACCTTGATCTCGGTAACATTATTAAGATTTCAAACCGTCGAGGCTGGTATTTTGGTTTGGGACTCACCACCAACGACCGTCTCTCGCGGCATTTGCGTTTTCATGGTTTTGTGGGGTACTGGACTCGTATGAAGGGCTTCGATTATGGTGGGGGAGCCAAATGGTTGATTAACAAGCAGCGGCAGATGGAGTTAGGGGTAAAATACAGCTGTCACTCTGAGTCGTTAGGTGAGTTTGGCGGTTTTGAACCTGTCGGTGGCTTGCTGTCGGAAAATGCTTACAAGTATCTGTTCTATAGTAATATCGATGTGCGCCGGAAGGGCGGCGAGTTGTACTACAGCTCACGTTTTGCCAGACATTTCAAGGGCTTCCTGAATGTCGCGCTTACCGACAAAACTTATCTGCTGTTTCCTTTCGATACGCTACCTACCACACGCTTGTTCACCACCGAAGTCAAGTTGCGTTTTGCCTACAATGAGAAATTCTTGAGCAAACCTAACGGGATACAGTCATTGGGAACCATTTATCCTATTGTGTGGTTGTCTTACACTCATGCCTATCCTGGAATCTTGGGCAGCCAATATGAATACGACCGCATCAAATTTGAGGTCTCCAAGAACTTTTATACACGTTTCATAGGAGTCTCGAAGATTGTGCTTCAAGCGGGTTATGCATCGGCAAGTTGCCCTGTGGCTGAGACGTTTGACCTCTTGGGCAGCTACGAGCGTTTCGGGGTTTACTCGCCAGGCAGTTTCGGCACAATGCGTGAGAATGAGTTCTTCTGTGACCGTTTTGTAGCTCTCTACCTGAGCCATAATTTCAACGGGATGCTTTGGAAGACCAATTCGGAGTGGTTTAGGCCTCAACTGGTTTTGGTTACCAATTTGGCTTGGGGTGATTTGAGGGCTGAAAAAGACATTGTTGGTTTAGGATTCAAAACGATTGACAAGGGTTACTTTGAGAGTGGTATAGTGGTCAAGGGCTTGCTCAATGCGATGTGGGCAAAGTTGGGCGCAGGCGTGTTCTATCGCTATGGTCCTTATGCCTTCGACAATGTCTGGGATAACTTTGCTTGGAAGTGGAGTGCGACGTTTGAATTGTAGTAGAAGGTTATGAGAAAGGTTTTCTTATGGTTGTTGATGGGTATAGCGGCTCTTGTGTCATGTGAGACGCAGCCGCACAAGACAGTCCTGCAAGGTTTGGCACAGGGCTCCTATTATGCTGTAACTTATTTTGATACAGAGGGCCGCAACTTTCAACGCGAAATTGATTCCATCTTTCGGGCTGTGGATGCTTCGGTCAACCTTTGGGTCGACAGCTCTGTCATCTCGAAAGTCAATCGGAATGAGACGGTAATCCTCGACAGCATTTTTATCGATAATTTCAACATCGCCCAACAAGCGGCTATCCTGTCTGACGGCTATTTTGACCCTACTATTTCCCCCATAGTGGCTGCATGGGGTTTTAGTTATAAGAGCGGCGACAGCCTTACGCCACAACTCATCGACAGCCTGCGGAAATTGGTTGACTACCGGAAAGTGCATATTGAGAACGGTAAAGTCATCAAGGCCAATCCCAACATGAAATTGGATTTCAACGCCATTGCCCAAGGCTATACATCGGATTTGATTGCAGCATTTTTGGAAAGTAGGGGGATAAAGAACTACTTGGTTGACACGGGGGGCGAAATCATGGCCCGTGGCAGCAAACCCAACGGACAACCTTGGATAGTGGGCGTTGAGAAACCAGCCGCAAATTGGGACTCGGAGCAAGAAGTGCAAACCCGTATTGCCTTGTGTGACAAGGGATTGGTTACTTCTGGAAGCACACGAAAATATGTGGAACGCGACGGGAAACGCTATTCCCATTGCATCGACCCAAAGACGGGGTGGCCCGTGGAGCATCAAGTGCTCAGTGTCACTGTGATGGCTGCAAATTCCGTTTGGGCCGATGCTTTGGCTTCCATCGGTATGGTGATGGGTTTGGAACGTTCCCTGTCGCTGTTCAAAAATATAGAAGGCGTGGAAGCCTATTACATCTTTATTAATGGACAAGGTGAATTAGAGACTTTCGCCACAGATGGCTTCAAAGCCTTAATCATTCAATAATCCGCTAACCTGTCTTATTTTGTCTTCCCTTGATTGGCGACAGCAGCCATCAGCGCAGCTACTTTCTCAGGATCTCCGAGGAAGAAATCCTTTTGGAGCTTCATGTTGTCGTCAAACTCGAAGACGTATGGAATGCCTGTGGGGATGTTGAAGGCGATGATTTCGTCGTTGCTCATGTTTTTCAACACCTTAACCACACCGCGCAGACTGTTGCCGTGAGCCACTACCAGCACTTGGTCGTGGGTCTCAAATGCCTTCATGATATTGTTCTCATAATATGGCATCACACGCTCGATAGTATCGCAGAGGGCTTCAGTGAGCGGAATCTGCTCGTCGGTAAGCTCGGCATATCGCGGGTCCATGCGGGGACTCTTGGGGTCGTTCATCTCCAGCGCAGGCGGACGCACATCGAAGGCGCGGCGCCAGAGGCGCACTTGCTCGTCGCCGTATTTCTCAGCTGTCATCTTCTTGTCCAAGCCTTGCAGTTGACCATACGATTTCTCGTTCAGTCTCCATGTTTTATAGACTGGGAGCCAGTCCATATCCATAGCTTCAAGGGCCAGGTTCAAAGTCTTGATGGCGCGTTTGAGGTAAGAGGTGAAGCAGATTTCGGGTTTGTAGCCGTTTTCTTTCAGTGTATTGCCGGCTTCGATGGCTTCTTGTACACCTTTTTCTGAAAGGTCGACATTGGTCCATCCTGTAAAGAGGTTCAGTTTGTTCCATTCACTTTCTCCGTGACGGATGAGGATGAGTTTCTTCATGGTTGTTTATGATTTAATTGTTCGATTGATTGTTTTCTCTTCTTGCTCTGTGACGTTGAGTCTGTTTTTCTTCAACTTCCGTTGCGGCGGGAGTTTCTGTGACGGTTTCTTCAGGCTTGGTTTCTGGCGGCGCCTCGGGTCTCTCTTCTGTATCGTTGTTGGATTTTGGAGTATTGATTTTGCGGAAGATATCGTCTTTGTCGATTGGTCTTACGGTGTCGTGCCACTTGAAGCCTTGAAGGTAACGGGATGATTCTTTCAGCTCGTCTTCAGGATACATGGTTTCCTTGATGCCCTTAAACGACTTGATGGTGGAAATGCTTTGGTTTTCCATAATAAGGACCATAGTCTCTGATTGGGCTACGTCAATGCCTATCGTAGATCCGTCATCATCGCGAATCCAATAGATGGACTCAGCGGTGGTGCCATCTACGTTGACGTGATGGATATCGCCGTTTATGAAATGGGATGTGATGTCGGCACCTTTGATTTGGTTGAAACCTTCAATGGTGTCTTGCGAGACGATGAAGGCGTTGCCCTTTTGTATCACGAAGTCAATGGTTTCGCCGTTGGTCTTGATGTCGATTTTTTCTCCCGTCATTTGGCTGTCGTCAGCCCACAGTATAGGCTCCACACGCATTCGGATGGTGGAGTCCGACATGAGGTAAGTCAATGTGTCGCATTTGCCTTGCATATCCGACTTGAAAAATCGCACGTTGCGTCGCGCGATGAGTTTTTCAAGTTCTTCTTCCTTTTTGTTGAAGTAGAAAAACAACGTGTCGCCATGAATATAAAGTGAGTCGCCTTCACCGTAATGGATGGCGTAGGCGCTGTCGGTGGCGTATGAGAAGTTCTTATGTTCCCACAACTCCATATAGTCACCCCGCATGATGATGCTATACGAAGTGTCAATCATGTCCACATGGTCGAAAGCCTTTGCCAGTCCGATATTGCGGTCATAGAGGATGGAGTCAGAACGCATTTGTTGTGTCTCATTGTGCATAAAAGGACGCTTGTCAAGAAAGACAAGGTCTTCGTTCACCAAATAATAGCCGTGTTCACCATCCAGGATGTTTTCTTTGTTGATAATGGTCGTTGGTCCCCAAAACCACATCTTTTCAATGCTGGTATTATAGAATAAGGTGTCGGTGAACATTTGATACTTTGGGCTGGTGACCTCCACATTCTCGAAAAACGAGAACTCTTTGAGGTCGTCACGATAGTATCCGATGCAACTGATGAGGGTCTTGTCGCCTCGGTAGGTGGTCGCGCTATCGGGGTAGCAAGCCAAGTGCAAGTTGCGGTCGTAGGTCATATACTCGGTGTAGAGTGTTGTGGAGTCGTCCATAAGTCTCACGTTGTCGAAGAACTCAGCAAAGCGGGTGTCTCCATCATAATTCAGCAAATCGCTGAAAATCTCTACACTGTCATTGACAATGATATGAACATTTTGATAGGCATCGAAACTATTGTCCTTTTCGTAGAAATAGGCACTGTCGCAATAAAAATAGGTGGAATCGTGACGGATTTTAACATGTCCGATAAGCCGTTGCATATCCCCTTGGCTCTTTGAGTAGGTGGCCTTGTCGTAATGTTCAATGTTGACGCGGGTTTTCTTGCGTTGTATGGTGTCACGTTGTATAGTGTCCTGTACTTGGGCTACAACGGGTTGCAAAAAAAGCAACAACAGGTGGAAAACTATGATAATCCTGCCAGTCATTGCTTAATGTGCGACGAAACCGTGTCGGTACGGAGGGTTATTTCTCGAACAAATCGCCAACGTTAGGCGCGTTTTGTGCAGCCTCCGAAGCTTCGAAATAAGGCGTCTTTTCGAAGTGGAACAAACTAGCGATGATGTTGTTCGGGAAACGACGCAGATAGGTGTTGTAATTTCTGGCCGTCTCGTTGAATTGTCTGCGGGCATTGGCGATGGCGTTCTCGCAACTTTCCAATTGTTCTTGCAAGTCAAGATAGTTTTGGTTGGCCTTTAGTTCGGGATATTGTTCCACTGTGACCAGTAATCTTGACAAAGCCCCCGACACCTCGTCTTGTGCGGCTTGGAAAGCCTTGATGTTTTCTTCGGTAAGGTTATGCGAGTCGAGAATGACTGAAGAAGCTTTGGCACGCGCCTCAACGACAGCGGTCAAGGTTCCCGCTTCGTACTCAGCATAATTCTTCACCGTGGCAACCAGATTGGGAATAAGGTCAGCACGTTTCTGGTAAGCTGTTTGAATGTTACCAACGGTTTGCTCTACAGCTTCTTGTCTTGAAACCATCCCGTTATAAATGGTCATGCCCCATAAGGCGAGAAGCACCAGGATGATAATGATGGAGACGTATCTTTTCTTCATGATAGTGATGAAATTATTTGATTATCAAATTGACTTGAAATTTTCGCCTGCAAAGGTAATATTTTTTTTTGTATTTTTGCCGTTTAGTAATAATGTTTTAATCGAATAAGACAAATGGTTGAAGATCAGAGTATAAACAAAGATATATTTCAAGACCAGCAGGTGTTTAACCGAGGCGGGAAGATGACTGAAGAGTATAATCTGGGGCAAAAAGTACTATGTTGTAGTCGTTGCAAGCTGAATGACTTCGATTGGATGAAAGATTTTGAGAATGAAGAGGCGGGAGGGAAGGTCTGTCTTGCTGAGGTACGTTTCAAGAATGACCGCAAGGATTTCTATACATATCCCGAGGAACTGGATCTTGAGGTGGGGGAAATGGTTGCTGTTGAAGCAGCCATTGGACATGATATCGGCATTGTGACGATGGTGGGCAGCATTGTGGAACGTCAGATGAAACGCAAGCGTTACCGCACACCGCGTGAAGAGTTGAAGAAAATCTATCGTCGTGCCAAGGTGAATGATGTTGAGAAGTGGCTTGCCGCCATCAAGTTGGAAGATAGCACATTGTCGCGTACCCGCACCATTGCCGACAATCTTGGGTTGGAGATGAAGCTCAACGATGTGGAATATCAGGGTGATAAGACAAAGGCTATTTTCTATTATACTGCCGATGGACGTGTTGACTTCCGTGAACTCATCAAGAAATTGGCAGAGGAGTTTCGCGTGCGTGTCGAGATGCGTCAAATCGGAGTGCGGCAGGAGTCGGCCAAACTGGGAGGTCTGGGCTCCTGTGGACGTGAGTTGTGTTGCTCCTCATGGATTTGTAATTTTCAATCTGTGACGACTAATGTGGCCCGAGTTCAACAGTTGTCTCCTAATCCGCAAAAATTGGCTGGAATGTGTGGCAAACTGAAGTGCTGCCTCAATTATGAGTATGAAGCTTATGTGGATGCCTTGAAGGATTTCCCGGATACGAGTATCGTGTTGAGGTTTAAGGCTGGAGATGCTTTGCACCAGAAGAACGATGTTTTCAAAGGTATCATGTGGTATTCCTACAAGACTGATAAAAGCAATATTTTGGCACTTCCTGTAGATAAGGTCAAGGAAATCATCGATATGAACAAACAGGGACAGAAGCCTGAAAAGATGGAGGACTATGCTGTCACGAAGGAGACTCATACGAACACGAATGAGGGCTATGGTGAGGCTGACATTAAAATGATGAGTGACTGATATGAAACGATTGAAAACTCTATTTCGGAATGCAACAATCCTAATCGGTGTATTGATGCTGTTGGCGTCATGTACTACCGACTCCTTCAATAAGCGCACAGTCCTTCTGGAGGCTGAATGGCCTGTGGAGAACCGAGTCGTCTTTGACGTTCCTATTGAGGACACCATTAGTCTCTATACCTTTGGGATAGAGCTGCGCCATCTGGAAAACTACCGTTATAGCAATCTTTTCGTGTTTCTTCACACTACCTTCCCCAATGGCAACATTACCCGCGACACGATAGAATGTACCCTCGCCACCCCTGAAGGCCGTTGGATTGGCAAGAGCAGCGGTAGCATGAGAGACCTGCATGTGGTCCTCAACGAGAATCTGCGTTTCCCGTTGAGAGGCTCCTATCATTTTGAAATAGAGCAAGCTATGCGCGAACCTGTGCTGAAAGGTGTTTCTGATATTGGTATATTTGTTGAAAGACATTGATTATGAATAAGAATAGCAAGAAGAAACCTAAAAAAACGCAATCCCACGCTATCCGAAATCTTTGGATTCTATTTGGAGGACTGTTGGTACTGATAGTTTTGTTCTTCGTCTCTGTGGCAGCCGGCCTCTTTGGCGCGATGCCTACTTTTGAAGAATTGGAGAATCCGAAGACCAACCTGGCCACTGAAATTATTTCTTCAGACGGTAAGGTACTGGGTACCTATTATGTGGAGAATCGGAGCAACGTCCGTTATTCTGAGTTGTCGCATTATATGCCCGAAGCCTTGATAAGCATTGAAGACGAGCGTTTCACTGAGCATTCTGGAATCGATGAAAGGGCTCTGTTTCGTGTGGCTTTTGGTGTGCTGACGGGCAACAAAAAGGGTGGCGGCAGTACCATTACCCAGCAGTTGGCGAAGAATCTGTTTCCCCGTGGTGAGAATCTGACTACTCCACAACTGGTGTTGCGCAAGTTTCAGGAATGGATTACGGCAACCAAATTGGAGTATAACTACTCGAAAGAGGAAATTGTGGCGATGTATCTCAATACGGTAGCCTTCGGCCACAATGCCTATGGTATTCGCTCTGCGGCAAAAACTTTCTTTGACAAGTCGCCGAAAGACCTGAATATGGAAGAGAGTGCCTTGATGGCGGGTGTGGTCAATGCCCCGACGCGTTTCAGTCCCGTGCGTAATCCCGAACGCTCTTTGGCCCGACGCAACCTCGTTTTGCAAAAGATGGCGGAAAACGGCTATATCACCCAAGAGGAATGCGATTCGGTCTGTCTGATTCCCATTGATATGACGCATTTCGGGGTGATGGACCATAATAGTGGGCAGGCCACCTATTTCCGTGAGTTCCTCCGTGGTGAGTTGACCGAATGGGCCAAAACCACGTCTCGTTCTGACGGCAAACCTTATAACATCTATCGTGATGGATTACGTATCTATACTACCATCGACTCGCGTATGCAGCAATATGCAGAGGAAGCCGTCCGCGAGTTTATGGGGCAGGAGTTGCAACCTATGTTCTACAAGCATTGGAAAAACCAGAAAAACGCTCCCTTTAGCAACGTGACTGCCGATGAGATTGAGCATATCATGGAGACCTCAATGAAGCGTACTGAACGCTATCGTAACTTAAAGAACGCAGGGATGAATATGGATAGCATCAGGGCTGAGTTTAATCGTCCTGTGCGGATGACTGTTTTCTCTTGGGACGGCCCGATTGACACGATGATGAGTCCGATGGATTCCATTCGTTATTACAAGTGGTTCTTGCAGGCGAGCCTGATTTCCATCGAGTCGCATACGGGTCATGTGAAAGCCTACGTCGGTGGCTTGGACTATCGTTTCTTCAAATACGATCACGTTACACAGGCTCGTCGTCAAGTTGGCTCCACCTTCAAGCCTTTCCTCTATTCCTTGGCGATGCAGGAAGGCGAATACACGCCTTGCACCAAGATTCCCAACATCCAATACAATATCCAATTGGAAGATGGCAAATTTTGGTCGCCTGCCAACTCGGGAGACAAGAACATAGGCGAGGAAATCACGCTTAAATATGCGCTTGCCCAGTCGAACAACTGGATTTCCGCCTATCTGATGAACCAGTTTGGCCCCAATGCCGTCATCGGTATGGCCAGACGTATGGGTGTGGAATCGCCTATTGATGCTGTCCCTGCCATTTGTTTGGGTGTCTGCGACTTGAAACTGATTGAAATGGTGGGCGCTATGAGTACTTTTGCTAACCAGGGTATTTATGTAAAGCCTGTGTTCATTACTCGTATTGAGGACAAGAACGGTAATGTCATCCAGCGTTTCAGTTCAGAGGAGTCGGAAGCCATGAGTCAACTGACGGCCTACAAGATGATTGAGCTGATGAAAGGTGTTGTGCAAAGTGGTACGGGCATTCGCCTACGTTATGCATACGGGTTCGACAACCCCATTGCTGGCAAAACTGGCACGACACAAAAACAGAGCGACGGCTATTTCATGGGCATCACTCCCGACCTTACTACGGGCGTATGGGTGGGTGCTGAAGACCGTAGTGTCCACTTCCGCTCAACGCAACTTGGACAAGGCTCGCATACGGCTTTGCCTATCTGGGCTAAATATATGCGTAAAGTGTATGACGACAAGAGTCTCAACATCAGTAAAGGGGACTTTGCCAAGCCCAATATCCCTGGTGTTGACCTCGACTTTGATTGCGACAGGTATGACAACGTGGAAAGCACGGAATCCATTGATGAGTTTTAATTCTCTTTCGTATGACTTCAAACTTTGTAGATTACGTTAAGATATTGTGCCGTTCGGGTAAGGGAGGTGCCGGTTCGTTGCATTTCCGGCGTGAGAAGTACATTCCTAAAGGAGGCCCCGACGGTGGTGATGGTGGAAGAGGTGGCAATGTAGTAATGCGTGGCAATGCCCAGCTTTGGACGCTGCTCCATCTGCGTTACACCAAACATCTCTTTGCAGGCGATGGTGTGCCTGGTGGCAAGAACCAATTGACAGGTGCAGCAGGCGAGGACATCTATATTGATGTTCCGTTAGGTACGGTGGCATTCCATGCTGAAGACCATACCCAAATGGCTGAAATCACCGAGGACGGCCAGGAAGTAGTGCTGCTCAAAGGCGGACGAGGCGGTAAGGGTAACGCTTTTTTCAAAACGGCAACTATGCAGGCACCGAAGTTTGCACAACCCGGAGAACCATCGGAAGAGGAATGGATTGTGCTGGAGTTGAAACTTTTGGCCGATGTAGGTTTGGTGGGATTCCCCAATGCGGGTAAGTCCACATTGCTGTCGGTTGTGTCGGCAGCCAAGCCTGAAATCGCCGATTATCCTTTCACCACTCTTGTGCCCAATCTCGGCATCGTCAGTTATCGCAACCACCGCAGTTTCGTGATGGCCGATATTCCTGGCATCATTGAAGGTGCAGCGGAAGGCAAGGGCTTAGGGATACGTTTCCTGCGTCATATCGAGCGCAATTCCACATTGTTGTTCATGGTACCGGCTAATACTGAAGATGTGAAGAAGGAATACGACATCTTGCTTAATGAGTTGAAGCAATACAATCCTGAGTTATTGGACAAAGACCGCATCCTCGCCATTACCAAGTGTGACCTTGTGGACGAGGAACGCATCAAGGATATCAAGAAACATTTGCCCCGTAAGGTGCCTCATGTTTTCATCAGTTCTGTCGCCAATCAAGGCATTAATGAATTGAAGGATTTGATTTGGATGACGCTGAACAAAGGAGAGGCAGAAGAATGGTGATGAACGAAAACAAAAAAGCCAGCTCGAAGCTGGCTTTTTTCATGTCTTGTTGTCGTGATGCTTACTGGAGCTTGAACACAACTGGCAAGGTGTAGGACACACGCACAGCTTTACCACGTTGCTTACCGGGTTTCCATTTCGGCATGGACTTGACAACGCGGATAGCCTCTTCATCGCAACCGCCACCGATGCCACGCAGCACCTTCACATTGGAGACGCTACCGTCAGGCTCAACAACGAAGTTGACGAACACACGACCTTGGATGCCACTTTCACGGGCAATCTGGGGATACTTGATGTTCTTGCCGAGGTACTCGTACATCTTCATGTCACCTCCAGGATAGCTGGGCATCTCTTCCACAATGGTAAACACTTCAGCCTCTACCACTTCTTCTTCCTCGACTTCGACAGGAGTGTATTCCTCCACGACTTCGGTTTGGTCGATTTCAGCGTTGATTTCGATGTCTTCCACCTCAACGTCGTCTTCCACGATTTCGAGTTGTGTGGTTTGCTTCGGCATCTCCACAGGCTGCGGTTTCGGCTCTTCTTGCTTTGTGATTTCAACCATTTCCTCTTCTACTTCAACAGTTCTGTTGAGCAGGCTGGGGTCGATTTCACGCTTGTCGTAACTCTTGTGCTCGAAAGCCAACCATGCAACTAACAGGCTGATAATTAAGCCTATCTGCATGAACATGAGCTTTTTGTTCTCAAGGTTGGCCTTAGGTGATTTCTTCTCTTCCATGGTGTTATGTCTTTTAATTTTTATTCTCCTAATTCGGTTGCGAAAATAGGAATTATTTACTTACGAAACGCATCAAAGGGGAATTTTATTTTTTCTTTCTGAAAAAAATGCCGAAAACACTGATTCCAAGTAGGGTTCCGATACAGTCGGAGATGAAGTCAAACCAATCGCCGGTGCGGGTAGGTACAAGATATTCCTGCATTAATTCGGTGATGCCCCCATACAGGATACTGATTACTGTGGCGAGGAGTAGGGCTTTTGTCCTATAGGTTTTCCCATTAGCGATGTACTGGCTGCGATAGCCCCAAATGCATAAAAAAGCGAAGGTGGCGTACATAAGGATATGCACCACCTTGTCCGTTCCCACGACTGGTTTTACGCGAGGGAAAACGGAACCCGGGAGCCCTGTAAGGATAAGAATGACTATTCCACACAGGATTCCCGGGATACTATTTCTTGTCAGCTTTTCCAAAGGCTTAGGCAATCTTGGCTTCGTATGCGGCGGCATCCATCAGAGCGTCGACTTCAGCGGGATCGTTCACCTTAATCTTGATAATCCAGGCTTCGCCGTAGGGGTCGCTGTTGACGAGTTTGGCGTTCTCTTCGTCAGCCAAAGCCTCGTTCACTTCGACGATTTCGCCGCCGACGGGCATGAGAAGCTCTGCAGTGGTCTTCACGGCTTCGATGGCGCCAAATTCTTCTTGTGCGTCAAGGGTTTCGCCCACGATGTCAGGGTCGACGTCAACAAAGGTGATGTCGCCAAGCTCGTGCTGGGCATAATCAGTGATGCCGACGTAAGCAATCTCTCCTTCAAGGCGGATCCATTCGTCGTCGTTGGTGTACTTCAGGTTGGTTGGAATGTTCATTTTTTGTATGTTTTAAATGTATGTTTTAAGTTGTTTGAATCGGCTGCGAAATTACATATTTTAATGTCAGCTTTCACATTTTACGCAAAATTTTATTGTGCAAGGTTAAAGCGGATGGTCACGCCGGCATAAGTGGTCGAGTTGTAGAAGTTGTTGACTACGAAGGGGTCGGCCATATCACGCTTGAAGAAAGCTTGGGCACTCAAGCGTTGGCTGAAGTTGTAGTCGGCAGTGAGGTAAATGTTGATTTTGTTCTGTCCTGCCGACACTTGATGGTTGTTCTCGTCAATACGGCGCAGGATGGTGACGTCCTTGCGGAAGCCGATATCGAGCTTGAAGACGAGGTCGTTGTTGACGGTCTTGGCTTTGCCTTTCGAGTTGCTGTCCCCACTTAGCGATACGATGTTGAACTTCAGTCCCTTGAGGCGGTAGCCTGCACCGATGACGATTTCGCGACTGTTCACTTCTGTGAGTTGGTTGTTGGCGAAGCTGAGCGTCAAGGTGCGCGACTTCTTGAATTGGAAGTTGCCTGTCATTGAGTTCTGTAGACCGACATCGATTCCGATGAGGGGCTGGTATTGTTCGTTGAGTACTATCTGTTGGATATCGAATTTTGGAATGATGGTCTCGCTGTTTTCATAGGTCTGGATGGAGTTGCTCTCGTCGTAATAGACATTGGTGGCCCATGCGCTGATGGTGTAGTTTGACTTGTAGGAATGAGAAAGGCTGATGGTCTTGAAGAGCTTACTCACAGCAGGGATGTTGGTCAAGCCGTTGAAGGTGACGGTCCAGTTGGGCAGCGGGAAAGTGCTGAAGGGACTGAGCTTGATTTTGTTGGCATCTTGTCCTGAATAGGCAGAAATGAAGCTGTACATCAGCACGTCCATCGAATTGGAGGTATATCCTTTCGGGAAATAGTCGCCAGCCATGGTGTCATAGATATATTCGTTGACGTTCTCAATCCATTGCGCGTTGTTGCGGGCGAGACGCTCGGCTATAATCTTACGATTGGCCATCATGTTGTCGTAAAGTTGCGATTGCGAATTGAGGGAGTCACCGCCGACAAACGAGGTGGGCATCATGAAATAGCTCGAGCTGAAGCTGCCTCCGTTGGTGGGGGTGAACATATCGAATTGCTGTATCTCATTGTTGAAACGGAAGTAGTGCTGGTAGTTCTCAGCGTAATTGCGTTGTCCTGTGATGTCAATCTTGAAACCTTGGAAGGGCTCAGCGTTGACGCGGTAGTTGATGGTCTCAGTCTTGCGCCGACGGTAAGGTTCGGAAAGGATGGAGTCGCGAGTGAGCCACCCTTGGGCTTCGTTCATATCGATGCTATAGGCTACGGCTTTGCTGTAGATGTCAGCGTCTTTACCGAAACTGCTGCCGAAGACGAATCCTACGCCTGGCGACCCGCCTTTGACGCTCAAGCCAATGTAGTCGGGCTGGAGCATGTAGCCTGGCAGGGTCTGCCCATTGACGAGCGAATAGGTTCCTGACACCTTCTTGACCATGGTAAGGATGCGCAACGTGTTGTCCAATACAATTTTGCCGTAGTTTACTTTGGGCTTTAGTTTGGTGGAGTCAGATGTTTGATTGCCGTCCTTCTCACCTTTATCTTTGTCATCTTCATCCTTGCCTCCGCGTTGGTTGTTATTACGTCCATTAGTGTTGTTGCGTCGGTTGGATGAGCCCAAGTTTTTCAGATAGGGTACCTTGCTGTAGAGCTTGGTAAAGTCTAAAGTGGCATTGCCTTGGATGTTGTTGGAGTTCTCGATGGTGTTACCCAAACGGTCTTGTATAGAGTGGGCTGAGGCGGTCCAGCTGTAAGTACCTTGGTAACTGGCTGAGGTGTTGATCCAGTTGAACAACGGAATCTTATTAATAGGTAAGGTGTAGGTGGCGTTCAGGCTCTGTTGGTAGTGAGAGGTGGTACCGAGTTTGCGGAGCTCGTTCTTGATGGTGTCGCGATAGAGCTGCCATTCTTCGGGATTCTCCTTGCGGTCAACGTAGCCAGCCGGTTCGTAGACGTAAGCTTGGGCTTGTGCTGAATAGTCGAAATTGAGGGCTTTGGTGAGGTCGTAACGCAGCTGGTAGTTACGTGTCCAGTCCCATTGTTTCGAGTAGGTTGGTGTGATGATGATGTCGCCGCCGCTCTTATTGCGCATCTCGCGTTCCGAGAAGAGACGATACATCTCGGTGTTGAAGGTGATGCTCTTAGGAGCGTAGTAGAAGTTGATGTCCTTGATGATTTGCAAGGCGGGTTTGGAAGCCCACTTGGCTTTGGCGAAAGGCTCTACGGGTTTGGGGTTGCCTGCGTAGTTATACCCCAAGCCGCCCCGGTAGTTCTTGGTGAGATAGTAGCGGATGTCGGTATTCTCCTGGAAGGTCTCACTGTAGCTGAACGAGGCATTGAAGTTCTCGAGGTCCCAGAAGTGTACTTTTGGCATGTTGTTACGACCACCGCTAAGTCCCCGGTTCGGGTCACGCGGGTTTTCTTTAGGTTGCTCCTTGCCCTGTTCATCATCGTCACGACGGCGTTTTTGTACTCGTTCCTTACGCACGTTCATGAAGTTAATGTTCTTGTAACGTGTGTAGTCGTGTATTTTGGAAGTGAGTTCCTTGCGCTCTTCATCGTTGTTGAGAGCGGCAAGTGCTTCTTTCATCTTGATGTCGGGGTCGTAGGGGTTGTAGAGCGGGGTGATGTTGGTCTGCCCGTAATCGAAGTGCATAGGTACCTTCAGTCCGGTGCTTTCCACAAATTTGCCCAATTCCAAATCTGTCGAAACACTGAAGGCTGAATTGGCCTCGAAGGTGTTGCTGGTGATGTCACTGTCCAATGGACCGAAGCCTGCTGAGCTGTAGTTACCCGACACGGATACACGTCCTAAGTCGGCGAGGGTGGCTTCAATACGGCCCGTTGCCGCCACGCCACCTTTACTGCTCAAGTCGGTGAGTCTTAGCTCGTTGACCCATACGACTGCACTCTTTGGCATACCGTCGTCTTCGCTGGCGAGGTTTTGTCGACGGGGGTTGCGTATACCTATCATCATGGCCTCCACATCGCTGATGCTCGGGTTTCCTATGACCTTGATGGAATGGAAGTATTCCTTTCCATCGACGATGCCTTTCCTGACCTTCTCCGAATAGATGTAGTTGAGATGTACATTGCTGTTGGGCACGTTCATAGCCTCGTTGCGGCGTTGCTTCACCTCCACGAGGTCCTCCAATCGGATGTCGATATTGTTGATTTCAGGCCAGATGCCCTCTTTGTTAGTGTAGGGTGTTCCCCATGGGGTCACCTTCAAAGGCACCTCATATTCATAGTAGTTTTCTGTAAAGTCGGTACCGACACGTAGGAAGACTGTGAGGTCTTGGTCTTCAAGAGGCTCTTCCTCGTGGGCAGCCTCAGCATGGACAAACATCTTTAGGTATTTGTATTGCCGTAAGTCGAAGTCGGTGGTCTTGTAGACGGCGCGTCCGTCGCCGTCGACGAGTTTCTGAACGGACAACTGCAGCGACTGCTCGTTGATGCGGGTTGTCTGCACTGTACCCACCATCAGTTCTTGCTGGATGCCAGGTGGAATGACGTAGGGCACAGGTTCGCGCCGGCTGTTTTCATTGATGCTGACTGCCGAGATATCGAAAGTGGTCTCGTTGCTGTTGTCATTGGGTTGGTATTCACCAGGAGCTTGGATGCTTTGCGAGTAGGTGCGCCATTCTCCCTTCACCAAGTCGAGAGTGGCGAAACGCAGCACGATAGGCTTCTGGAAGTCTTTGACAAACATACGCATGAAGCGAATGGAAGAGTAATCGTCAATGTGCCCCACCACTTTGTCAGGCTGGCGGATGGGGATACGGAACTGATACCAAGTGACACCGCCAATCTGTCCGTTGGGCAGCGAGACGTTGGTCGACTCAAAGATGTCGGCGATGTGGTTGCGGCCAATGACCATCTTTGCAGGGTCGAGGTCGATGACGTATTGGTAGTAGCGTTCCGATTCACTCAGGGTGTTATCGTTGTTGAAGTCTTCAGCGTTGGGCAGGGTTGAGTTGCTTGTGGTATAGGTCTCGTTGCTCTGCTGTTGGTCGGAAGGTGAGTTGCCTTCGGGACCGTTATACTGCTTGTAACGGTAGAGGATGCTGCTGTATTTCGGGTCGCTCGACTGGTCCCATTCCGATGAACGGAAGTAGTGGTAATCGTCGCCCGAGGGGTCGCTGTAGGCGTTGATGTAGGCAGCGGAGCCTTCGCCATAGCGGTTACGGATGTGATTCAGATAGGTGTCTTCAAAGAAGCTGCGCTCATCCTCGTTACGCAAACCATCGTAACCGATATCCTGGAAGGGACGTGCCGACGACATATTGCTGAAGGTACCCACAAGGTCCTGCAAAGTGGGTACACGGCCCCAGATGGTGGTGTCGACGTTTTCGACCACTTCGGAGGTCGGCATACCGTTCTCGTAGAACTTGCGCCCGTCGCGGAGGAGGTCTTCTGATACGTCACCGAAATTGATGTAGAGCTTTCCGGGATTGTTCTGGTATTCCTCTTCCGAGAAGGGATCCATGAGCCAGAACTCGAGGTATTCGATGTTGGTGGCTTCAAAGTCGGTGGTCTCCATCTTGCGCATGATACCAGCCCATCGGCTTTGGGGATTATTGAGTTTGCCGTCGGCATCAATACCGAAGGAGTAGGGGGTGGGGTCCACGTCATAGTTGTATGGTCCGCGTTCATCGGGGTAGTAGGCCAGGTTGAGTACGCTCATATTGGTTTGGGTGCCAGTCTCGATGTCCTTGGTGGGATACAACTCAGTCTCCAACACTTGACGGACGCTGTTTTTCGACAGCTCCTCAGTGGTGATATTGCTTGGGCGATAGTTGTAGTAGCGGTCGTAGAAGATGTCATTGGCGATGACGTACCAAGCTAACTTGGCGCGGTTCTTACCGTAGTTGAGACCTGTGTTGGCGGCGGCTTCAGGGAAGAGGTCAGTCTGGTTTTGAGGTGTGCTGGCCAGGTTCCACATTGTGGGCAGGCGCAAATCAATGGTCGACTTGGCGCCCTCAAAGTCGTCGATATAGGAGGTGCCCGGCTCGCTGACTGAGCGCGACAGGCCTGGGATGAAACGGGCAAACTCACCATCGATGTTGATGCGTGAGGTAGCCTTGGTACTGATGCCCGGCAGTGCATTGATGGCAGTGGTCAGCCAACGGGCATCGGTGTGGTAGCTGATGTCAGCTCCGTAAATGGTGTTGGCGATGGCCTCTTCGCCGTAGTTGATTTTTTGGGTATAAGAACGTTCACCTAAGTAAAGGACAGTACCGCCCAAGCGGAAGTCAGGGTTGAACTCATGCTCCACACGGGTGCCGAGGAAGGTCTTCTTCAAGGCACTGAAGCCGCTGTTCGACTCTAAGGAGATATTGATAGGCGTGCCGCTGTTGAGGACTCCTTCGTTGATGATGGTAACGCGACCTAAAGTGTAGTCAACCGTGTAGTCAACATTCTCGACGAGTTGTGTGCCTCCTGCCGTCACTGTCACAGAGCCTTGCGCCACGTTCATGGCATTGAGGCTGATTTCGCTGCCCGACTGCGACGAATAGAAGCCGTTCAGGCTGAATTTGTTCTTCTCCGAATATTGTTCCGCTGCGGTCTTTGTCATCGTGTAGAGCGAGTCATAGGCGTATTTGTTGGCCAGGTCAGGCTCGTTGGGGAAGATTTTGTCGCGTATGTGTTTGCCGAAAGGCTCCAGCACGGGGAAGAAGATGCGTCCATTGGCCGAGTTGATAGTACCGCCTTGGGTGGCTGCATTATCCAAGAAGTCAAACACACCGTCGCCGCCTGCTACGGGATTGTTTTGTGTGGTCAGGTTGTCGAGTCCCATAAGATGGAGCAACGAGACACCTTTCGCCGAGCCTTCAGTGAAGTAACCTATCGGGGTGCTGTTTGAGTTGCCATTATAGAAGATGTACATCATGAAGTCCTGCGACCCGACCTGATAGGCCCTGAAGTTGTACACGTTCTTCATCATCAGGTTCCAGATGGGCATCTTGGTGTTTACCGTCGTTCCCCTCAGCAGCTTGGTGACCAGAACGTTAGGCGTGTTGATGCCTTGGTCGGAGAACTCACCTACTTGGTAAACCTCGTCGGAACCGACGATGGTATATTGGTAGGCCACAGCAAGGGTCTGGTTGGCGTTGAGGTTGACATTCAGGGAGATAAAACCCAACTTTGAGTTAAGGGTGAACTCGGTGTTGCTCAAGCGTCGTGCATTCTCTACCTTCTCGAAGTCGATGCCCGCGGTCATGTAGCCCTGCTTTCCGATGCGTAACGGGTCGTGGCTCATATAGTTGGTCACATTGCTGATGTTACGTATCTGCGTGGTGTCCATGCGGGTCAGCAGGTCGTTGGCCGAGTTGCGGGGATACACTTTGCCTGTATAGCCAGGATGTATCTCGTCGTTGAAAATCCATTCCTCCTTGCCTTCAGCCACGTCAGTGAGGGCGAGGATGTTACGTGTGTTTTGTGTGCTTGTGTTGGTATTGGTTACCCATACCTCAATTTTCGTGATGTTGACGCTTGAGGTGACGGTAGGCAGCGTGGCGAGGGCTTCTTCATAGTGGTCGCGGAAGAACTGGCTCAGAAAAAAGTGTCGGTTTTCCTCATAGTCAAGGCAACTCATCTTGAAGTCGTGGGTCTGTGCGCCGCCCTGCACAGTAATGTTTTGCGACTCGCTTTCCTGATAAGAAACAATAGCCGACACAGTGGTATTGCCAAACTTCAACTTGCTCTTCACACCGAACAGTTGCTGTGTACCGGTGATGAGGGTGCTGTTAAGCGGGAAGCTGACATTACCGGCTTCGAGCAACTGTATAATCTCGTCTTCCTTGCCTTGGTATTTCAGGTCCAGTTTATCCTGATAATTGAAGGTCGCTTTGGTGTTCTTGTTGATGTTGAAGTTGATTTTGTCTCCAATCTTAGCTATCACGTTCATCTGGATGTCCATATCCATGACGAATTCGTTGTGGCGTTTCCATTGTTCGCTGCGCGATGGGTCGTCACGATAAGTGTGTTTGAGGCCAAAGGTCAGGTCGACGGAGCCTTGTGGACGGATGTCGACGGTGTTGCTGCCAAAGATGGTCTCAAAGCCTTTGCCGCCGATAAACATGGGCGGAATGATGGAGTTGCCGTTAGTGGTTGAGCGGGCGTTTTGGGCGCGGCGCTCTTTCCAATACTCTTTGATGCCTTTCTTGTTTTGATACTCAAAGTATTCGTTTTCGGTCAGCGTGGTGGGGGTGTCGTAATAGAAGTCGCCGATGCGGCGTTTGAAGGTGTATTGGCGCGTCACCGGGTCGTAGATAATCTCGGTTTGGTAGTTCGACGGGTCACTCAGGTAGAGTGGTGACTGGTTGTTGAGGTCCTCTATCGGGTTGCCACTGTTGACGGGGATGGGGTAGATGACCTTATTGGTGTCCGGTTCAACGGGGAAAGGGGCATATACGTAGGGTAGGGGAAAGGACTCCAAATCAGCAGCTGCCAATCGACAGAAAGGCAGCAGGCTAAAAAGCAGGATAATGATATGTTTTGTATGTCGAGTATTCATCTAATCTATACTATTACAACACTTTAAGGGCTTCTTTAATTAGCGTTTCGACCGTAGCGTCAGGCATTTGCCTGAGCAGTTTGTCGAGTGCCTTGTCGACAGCGACTTTGTTGAAGCCCAATATAGTCAATGCTGATAACGCTTCATTCTTTATAGTATTGTTTTGTGCGGCAAAAATTTCGGTGGGGAAGTCGTTTTTCTTCAGTTTGTCTTTCAAGTCGATGATGATGCGTTGAGCGGTCTTGGGACCAATGCCTTTCACGGCTTGTATGGTTTTCACGTCGTCATTGGCAATGGCGTTGCTCAATTCGTTGACGGTGAGCGAGCTGAGGATGATTCTGGCAGTGTTGCAGCCTATGCCAGATACTGTGATGAGCTGTTCGAAGAGGTCGCGTTCTTGGGTGGTGTAGAAGCCAAACAGGTTATGGGCGTCCTCAAGGATTTGCTCATGCGTATATAGGCGCACCTCTTCCTTCTCGCCGATGGCGGTGAAGGTATTGAGGGTGATGTTGATGAAATAGCCGATGCCGTGGTTATCGACGACAGTGTAAGTGGGCGATTTTTCAACTACTTTCCCTGAGATATAGGCGTACATATATGCGCGTTTATTTAACGCGCAAAGATACAACAATTTTGGCATACGGCAACAGGATGATGAAAAACAACAGAAAAGGTGTCGTTTTTATTTCACTTTATGGCAGCACGGTTTTGCACAGTGACTCGTGACAGTGTGATGGTTCGATATGGGGTGTTTTGACTATTGCATGGCTTGTTTTTCTACTGGGTCAAGTACTGCAAATAATACCAAAAAAAGAGAGCGACTAAAATGGTCGCTCTCTTTTTCATATCCGTCTTTGGACAGATTAACGTGTTGTGACCAGTCTTCTGGTGGTGGTGCCGTTGGCGGTGACCACTCTCAGCAGATAGGTACCGGCGGCTTGACTGCCAAGGTTGATTTGCAGGAAGTCGTTCTCAACCTCAGTGGAGAGGATGGTTTGACCATAGGTGTTGACCACCTCAACCTTCTGGATTCCCGTGCCCTCAATGTTGAAGACACCCTTTGACGGGTTGGGGTAGACGTTGACAAACAGTTGGTCAGCATCAATGCCGAGCGTGCTGAAGTGCAAGGTGACAGGTTCAGTCAATGTGCCTGCCAAACCGTCAATAGTGTAGGTAATCTGCTCTCTCGAAGCACCCGTTTCGCTTCCGTCAGTCAGCACAAAGTGCAGGTTCTCTTCTTTGTCGCCGAATACCAGCAGGAAGGCCACATAGCGGTCGAAAGGCTCGATGTACATCAACTTAACGCTACCACGGCACTCGTCGCCCACGAAAGCAGCCAGCTCATACTCGTCGGAGCGCAGCTCTTCACCGTTCACTTCGACAACAGCAGTGATGAGCATATTGTCGGCGTAGTTCTCGCCAGCTGGGATGTAGGCGTTGTCGGCAGGCGTGATGTTAGGCTCAATGGTACCGTTTTCGCGACCCGTTTGGAAGACCAGCGTCTTTGAGTTATAGTCGTTCGACTTATACATGTAGCCTTGTCCAGGCTCCAAGGAATTCATGGTGCCGTACCATTCGTTATAGCTGCCTGAGGAGACATAGGTGGCCGACACGTTCCTGCCCTTGATGATATCGTTGGGCTGGGCATTGAGACCGCTCAGGGCATCATTCACACTGATGCTTTCGGCAACGGGATAGCCCATCCAGTTCCAGCCATAGTTGATAAGGATGGGATGATTGGAAGATTGTGCCGGAGCACCGTTGACCATGGCGTTGCAGGTCTCACTGGTGTGAATCTTGTACATTTGCTCGTTGTTGATGGCGTTGAGATGTCCATACCAGTAGCCGGTGCCTTGATACTCGAAGTAGTCAACGCTGGCATCCTTACCCTGGATGCGGATGCCCGCACCACCTAAGCTGTTTTCTAACAGTTGCAGGCCGTTGATGCCCTCTTGCTCGACGTAGGTGCTCCACCAGTTCCAGCCGGCGGCAAGCGGTGTCTCTTGGATATAGGTGAAGTGGGCCACGCATTCGGAATCCTCAGTTACCAAGAAGGTATAGGTGGCGTCAGTGGAAACCACCTCGCCGTTGATGGTCCAGTTCACAAACGAGTAATCTGAGGTGGGCGTTGCTGTTAACGTGCAGGGGAATCCGTTAATGTATGAGCCCTCGCCTGTGGCGACACCATACTCTTCAGGATCGGCACTAACAGTCACCTCATATATGGCACCGCCAATCGTCTGCGGGCAACTCATCGAGTAGTAGATGTTGTAATTGGGCAATGTGTTAGGACCGTCATATACTACGCGGACAGAGTATTCATGCTCGTAGCTGCCGCCTTCGTCAAAGTAACTGTTCTCGGTCGTCATGCCCAACAGTTCGCCGTCGCGGTAGAGCATATAACCAACAATCTCCATACAATGCGTATCACCTGTACCATCTGTCTTTTGGAAATAGAAGTTGCATTCCTGATTAGAATAGTTGGTGAGCATCAGGATATAATACTCGCCCGCCTGAGCGGTTTCAGGTATATGGCAAGTTTCGTCCCAATTCGATGTATAGCTGCAATCAGCAATCTTGTCTTCCGTCAATCCGTATGGGCAGGGAGTATGCGGATCGTCGAAGGGGCCCCAGCAGCAGAAGTCGATGTCCACGCTCGGGTCGCTGTACATATTGATATCGATGTTGCCAGGATTGTCGATACGCAAATAATACCAAGACGGATTAGGTCTACTGTATAGACAACCATAGTCTGGACCTTCTTCACCAGTTCCAGCATTCACACTGGCTGGATAACCTATCAAACCATATTCGAGACACAATTGTTGTGCATTGGTGCTGATGCTGTTGCCATTTCTTGTTGATTCACCATTATCATACTCCCAGGTAATGAGGTAGCCATTGTCAACGGTTGCACCCAACAGGTTGTTGACACCTTCGAAGTTGCTGCACGATTGGTACATCCAATCAGTTTCGCTCCATTCGCCAATACCAGAGGAATACACGGAAGTCACCTTCAAGTGGTAAGTCTCACCGTCAACAAGTTCTTCAACGGGCAGTTGTATATAGTCATTGTAAGTGACACCTTGGTATATCATGTTATCTTCGGTATCAGAAAGTACCACTTGATACCCCTCAAAGTGTCTGTAGTGATCCCATGTCGCCCAACCTGTGCTTGAGACATAGAGATTGTATGTACTATAGATCTTTTCATTGAGTACATAGTTCAATGATGTCGCATCCCATATACTAACTTCTTCAGTGATAGTTTCATAGCCTGGGGTAAAGATTTGCACTTGATAATCACCGCGACGGAAGTTATCCCAAGCATAGTACCCTGAAGCATCCAAGGTAACATTGTCAATTGGGAACAAAGCTTGTTCTCTTGGGTTGAGGTTAGTAAAATTTATTACAACTCCCTCAGGGCTGTCGCCACTGTTGAGACTCACAGTGATGTTCACCTCGTCTTCGTTGAGGTACATATTCTTTTCAAGGTAATTTGACCATACAGGTTTGCTCTCGCGTGGCTCTTGGATTGTGTTGCCTGGCTCGAAAATGGTAATGTCGTCGACATCCAAATAGAACATATCGCTACAGTTGAAGTGACGAATGGCCACGTACCCCATGCCATCGTAGGCACTCAAGTCAACAGTGTACTGCATCCAAGTGGTTTGGTTACGGCTGTTACGTATGGTTTTCTTAGCACCATTGCTCTTGGCACCGATGGTCCATTCCTGAAGCATGGTGAATGCAGAAGCATCGGTGTTGCTGGTCGTAGAAACTGCAACGCCGAAGTGCTCAGCACCATAGCTGGCATCCTGAGCGCAAGCCCAGAATGTAATGCTACCGCCGAGCTGCACTTGGGGCGAAACCAGATAATTGTCAGGAAAGATTACACCATAATTGTTGTCGTAGCTCTGGCTGATGACCAAGTCGGTAGAACCATTGTGGCCATAACCAGTACCTCCGAGTTTTTCGCTGCCCATCTTCCATCCATAGCCAGCAGGGCTTCCGCCGTCGATGGTGGTCCAGCCTTGCATGCCATCGTCGAAGTTATAAGTCTGGTCGCCACGAGTATTGTTAATACTCACAGGCTCACTCCAATGGATAGGAGCTTCAGTCATCTCGCTACGGTTGCCAGCATACACGACACCGACACCCCACTTGTAGACACCAGGCTCAGCATCCTCCCAAGTTACATCGATGAATTCGGTGTCAGTTATGCTATCTGCAAGAAGTACAGTGTTTTCTGTTGTATAAGGCCCATTGTTATATGCATCAGTGCGATAGTACCGATAGTGTGATAAAGCACGATTTGGAGTATTTTTATTGGGATTGCTGATGACAATATCGTCTATCATCAGATAGAATTGGTCACTGCAGTTGAAGTGACGAATGGCGATATACTTTTGACCAGCATAAGCACTAAGGTCGACGCTATAGAGCATCCATTCTGTCTGGACTCGTTGACCCCGGATACCATCGTGACGTTCGCCCTTGCTCTGAATGGTCCATTCGTTTACCATGGTCCAATTACTTGTGCCATCATCTGAGACAAACACACCAAAGTGTTCGGCGCCGTAGTAGGAATCCTGAGCGCAGGCATAGAAACTGAATAAGCAGCCGTCAGTGATATTTACTATTGGGGACACCAGATAATTGTCAGGATAGACAATGCCGTATGTGTTTTCGTAGCTTTGACTCAATATGCAGTCATTTGAGGCATTATGGCCAAAGCCATTGCCCATCTTTATGCGGGCAAGTTGCCAACCATAGCCTTGCGGGCTGCCTCCGTCGATGGTCGTCCAACCAGAAGGAATTTGGCTGTCTTCGAAATCGTATACTATGTTGTTAATATCCCCTAAGGATACTTTAACATAAGGGCTATTCGGGTTTTCTGCATCAGGATAATACTCAGCAATGACGCGTGGGACAGGATAGAAGTACTCATCCATGATGTAGTCAATTGGGCTCATTGTCTCGTTGTAAGTGATAGTAATCGGGTTGCTTTGGACAGGTTCATTGATGGTTTGGTAGCCGCTGCAACTGGCCGAGCCATTGTATACACCAGCACAAATATGACCGCTATAATAGCCCTGACTGTTGGTTGTGAAGTTGTAGGTGCGGTTCACACCGAACTCGTCGGTTCCAACCAAAGTTACGGTGGCATTGGCAATACTTGTCACGCTGTCTTGCTCGTACACATAGCCGTTCACGTCGCCATAGCCAGAGACATAGACTGCAACAGCATTCGAGGGAGCAGATTCGCCTTCATCGTACACTGCGGTGACATAGTAAGTATAGCTATTCATGTTGTAGGCTAAAGGACCGTCAGTATAGGTTGTGGCACCAATGTTGTCCATTTCTGTGCTACCGATTAATTCTCCATCGCGATACACGTTATAATAGTGGTAAGCACGATCGACAACAGCGTTCCAGTTAAGGGTGATGGTCTCGTCGTTGAATACAGTGTAGTCAACAGGGAAAAGATTCTGAGGAGCATTGAGGTGCGTGGTAAATCCCCACACCGGACTGCTCACACCCTCAGGGCAATTCTCATTACTGAACTCTACATGCCAGAAGTAGTTGGTGTTGTTTCTGAGATAAGACAGCGTAAAACTGTCGGTCATAGTATTATTCCATTCGGTGATGATGGTCTGTTCATGTTCTGGGTCGGGGTAGTAAGAGGTTCCGAAAACCAGACGCCAAGCAGTGGCATATTCAGGATTTGTCCAGTGCAGCGTGACAGAGAATGATTCAATTTCGGTGGCATTATCTTCGGGATAAGGGTAAAACTCAAACTCGTCAACCAAAGGGCAAGGCATATCCTCAAAACTGATGTTGACACCAAAGTCAGCATCGGTTGACGAAGCAACTAAATAGTAAGTGCCAGGAGTCAGGCCGAGATTTTCGATGATGTTGTTGTAATAGTTGCTGTTGGCAGTCAAACCTGTATAATTATTAGTAGCCATCGGGCCGCCTTCGCCGTTGAAGTCCTCAGTGTAGAGGGCTACTTTGCTGTTTTCGGCAGTCTCGTCAACAAAGGCATTGATGATTATGTCGGTATTCACCTCGAACTTATATACGGCATCCACCCCTTCTTCGATTTCGGGGAAGGGCAGGGTGTAGTCGTTATGCAGCTCGGTAGGCATAATCTGCGAAGGAATACCTTGGTAGCTGAAGCCAGAGGATACAGCACCGAGATCATATGCCAGTTCCCAGACATCTGGACAGGCAGGGTCGTATGGCTCCGCCATAATGGTCCAAGTAGCGATGTCAGGTTCCTCACCATAAAGAACCATCATTTGCCATTCGGTATCAGTGGATTCACCCGTAGCCAATTGGATATCGACCACCTCATTACGAGCGATGTTAAATGGCGTTTCAGGGGTTACGATGGAGAAATAACCTTGGGGCGTGAAGTCGATTAGACTCACCATAGTGTTCGAACTTTTGTTACGCATCTGGAAGGTGAAAGGTTCCATCCAATAGCCATTCGGACGCGAACCGACGTTAATGCTATTGATTTCTTCACCGTTTTGCATTACAACAAGTGGATGGAAAACGCCACCTGAACTAATGTATGAAAAGTTGGTCTTGGGCAGGAAGTTGCGCTGGGTGGCCGTAATGCTGCTCAAGCCGCTGTAGTTGTATCCACTAATAGAAGCTCCATCAACAGCTTCACCAGCCCAGGTAACGGACTTGTAGTTACCTGTAGTAATGTTATAAATTCCAACAAGCAGGTTACCACCATTGTATTGGTAAGGCGTAATGAAGTTGATGGTCATCTCAGCGCCAGTACCATCGAGAGCACCTTCATAAACAACGGTGCCGGGACCGTAGAAGCTACTGATGGAAGCATCAGTCACTTCACTCATGAAAACTTGCCAAGTGCTAGTCCATGCCTCAGTAGCAGGAGTAGAGGCATAGAACGTCATGGCATCAATGGTACCACCGTTCATGTCGCTCAACTCAGTGGCGGGATACACAAATTCAGCCTTCAGGTAAGCGTCGGCATAGAAACCGTATGCTGGAATGAAGTTGTTGGTGGCAGTGCCATCATGTACAAGCAGGGTGGCAGGCTCACCACCAGACGTCATTTCGATTTGGATGTTGGCACGGTAGTTCTGGATGTACATAGTTCCACTGTACGAACCCATGTTGTATGGGTCGGGATTGGCCGAGTCGCTGTGACCCGAAATCATACCACCTGTGACAGTGGTGTAGTAGAAGTAACGCGTGCTGTAGCCCGAGGTGTACTCGTGCATACCGATCATCAGGTTGCTCGTCCCATCGAATTGGAAGGGAGTGTCAAGCGTGATGGTCGTCCAGCCGGGGTTGAAAGTCACGGTGCCGCTAAACACCATGTCGGAGGCCGTTACAGTCTCCCAATCCGTGCTGCCCGAGAAGTTGCTTCTCGACACGTTCTTCATGAACACGTCAATCGCATTGGTTTGCGCGGCGTCGCTTTCACGCATGTTGAAACTGATGGCAGTAATCGTGCCCGCAGTCCCAATTTCGTCGGCAGTGTAGACCTGCTCAACGAACGAGTAGCCCCAAAGGCTGTTGAACGGGCAGTAATAAGTCGTACCCGTACCATCACCGATGGTAACTACTTCTGCCTTTGCCACGCTCATGAAGGCGAGCAAAAGTGCCATTAACGAGAATATCAATTTTCTATTCATAATGTATTGTATTTAATGATTGTTCGATGAAAACCTTATTGTTCAAAGTGGGTCAGTCGGGATTAGTCCTCCTTGCGTTTCTTGCTTACAAGATAGGCTGCACCAAGTGCGGTCAGTACAGTGATGCTGCTGCCTAAGGGGGCTGGCTGGTTGGTGTCGTGCCCGTGACCAGGCAGTTTGGGTGCAAACAAAGTGCTGCCGGTTTCGGTACGGTTATTTGACTCGCCTCGACCGAATATGCCGCCTCCATTGTTGGGGTTGGCAAAGGTGGTCAGGCCAAGGCCAAGGATAATGGTCAGAGTTAAGGCTATTTTTTTCATATTGCGTAGTATTTTGTTTGTTGTTTAGTCATTTTTGTTTGGCTCTTAGCTTTTGGCCATTAGCTATTAGCAACGGTGCCGCTGCTAATAGCTAACAGCTATGGGCTAATGGCTTATTTGACAACCATCTTTTGAACCTTGATGTCGTTGCCTTGAATGAGACGGAGTACATAGGTACCCGTGGCAACGTCGAGCTTCTTCGAATAGCTGCCGCTGAACTCTTGACTGCTGAGTACGTGACCCAGTAGGTCAACGACTTGCAAGGTGGCCTCTCCTTCAATACCGTAGAGGGTGAGGTTGCCGTTGCCGTCGATAAAGGCGAACGAGTCAGTCTCTGTGTCAACCGAGGAGCCGGTGACAAAGACCAACTTGAAGCGCGTGGCATAGTCGGTAGTCTTGGCTTCGAAACTATAGTTCGGGTTGGTCAGCAGGTCTACATCGTTGCCGGTGAGGTTATCAATGAGGTGCAAGTAAGTGAACTCCATGCCATCGGCATTCACGCTGAGGGTGTAGTTTCCATTCTTGGCAGCTTTGAAGTTGACGGGCTGTTCGTTGCCTTCGCAAGGCACGATGGCGAGTTCCTTTCGGTCTTGGATAGCATATACCTTGGTGCGTTGCTCGTTGAGGGAGAATTTCTCCAAGGGTTGTCTCTCAGCATTCTTCACGAGGAGCCGGTCAATCAGCTTATTGTCTTTAGATACTTCGACACGGATGGAGCTGCTCTTGGTGAGGACGGAGCCGCGAGTTGGGTTGAAAGTGAGGGAGGCATCGCCGTCGGTGGCTTTCACGAAGAAGCCTTCGGCGGGTTTCAGCGGTTCCACGTCGGAGATTTCGCTCACGATGAGGTCGTCCTTGGCTTCGTTCATGCGGAAGCATCCCTCAGCCACATTGACAGTGCTGTAGGAGGTGACATTGTGTGCAAACGGGTTGCCCACCAGATTGAAGCCTTTCATCTCGTCCATCGTGGCTTCGTAGCTCAGTGGCACAGCGATGGTGGCCGAACCGTCCTGCAGTGAGCCAATGAAGGAAATCGTCATGGACGCATCACGACTGCCTTGGGCTTTGAAGATGATGTTTGGACGGATTGTGCTTGTGTACATAACGTTTGTAACGGTGGGATCGTATGGACCACTGTCTTGGTAACGGTAACTCATGCAATTGAAAGGCATGGATGAAGTGGCCAGCCATTGAACCGTGCTGTTCCATGCGCCATTGTTGCGTTGGCAGAGAATCAACACATTGCTGTAACCGTCCCAACTGAAGGTGCCCTCATTAAAGACGAACTCATTCCAGCCGATGGCGGGAGTTATGTTCCCAGTGTAAACTTTAGTCATGTTTGTGACAATGTGGGATGTGGTCGTCAGAGCTTGGTCAGCCACGTTGGCCATCCAAATAGTGATACCTTGCTGGTTATAGCCAGGAGCATTATTGGCATACCAGCTAAGGCTGGTCATGGGTGAGGTGGTTACACCAGCATTGGCAAGCTCTTCAGCAAGGAAGAGATTCTCGCCGATGCTATAGTTATATAATGTGTAGAAGGGGAAATATCCAGTGGAATTATATCCTTCACCTATCTGCGCCTCAAAAGGCTCTACAGTAGGGGAATTGGCATAGAGGTATCCCTTGGCGTTTTCAAGTTCATTAAAGTTGTTCTCGGGGTCTTCCTGATTGATCCAATAAATGGACGGCTCATCGTAGTAGTACAGGTCGTAGTCGTTGCTGGTCAGGCTTCCCACTGAAGTAACGTCCACATTGCCCTCCATTGGGGAAGCAATCAGATGCCAGCCGTCTCTTTCGTTCGCTGTGTAGGGCGTGATGCTTTTGGCCAAAGTGGCATTCACCCCAGCGTTGGCGTGATAGAGTAGACCGCCATCTAAGATATTGATCTGAGTACCCTCTGCGGTAGTGAGAGTGCCTGTCACCGTCAATGCTGCATCGGGATAAATGGTCAAGCTGTTGTCGTTGTAGATTCCAGCAGAGGCCACGGTAGCTTCGCCATACAATGTGGCAGGACCGAAGATACCTACTGTTGAGGTGGCTGTGGGCAACTCCATCGGATTCCAATTGTTTACGTCGTTCCAATCACCGGCACCAATAAAGATATGGTGGTCTTCGAGTGGCGTGAAGTTGGCCACCAAGGTGATGTCTTCTGAGAGAGCGAAGGAGAAGTCGGCATTGCTTGAGATGATGGTTCCATCAGGGGTCGTCCAGCCGTTGAAGAGGCTGCCTACGAAGGGCTCTGCATGGATGATGTTCTCGTTGTTCTCGCATGAGCCGTATTGCACCACTGAAGCACTGCCTAAGTATTCGTTACCCGAGCTGACCATCAGCACATGGGGATTCTCGGAGTAGTTGGTGAATTCCGACCAATAGTTGGCATTCTGATAGTTGTCTAATGAACCACAAGGAACGTGGACGGGGAGGGTATGGTCAATCTCAGCGAAAGTATTGCTATAGATAGTTGGACTTTGGGTGGGTTTGCACCATATTTCAGTCAAGCCCGTGCAGCCATAGAAAGCGTTGTCGCCAATCCAGGTCACCGAGGAAGGAATAATCAATTCGCCAACAATACCCGCGTCGTTGGGGGCATCATGTATGAAGGCGTTGTATCCGATGTAGGTAACGGCATCGCCCAAGAAGGTCACACGGCAATGTTGCGAGTTTTCAGCTCCAAAGGCGTAAGCAGGGATTTGTGTCACATTCTCGCCGATGACGATTTCATCGAGGTTGGAGTTCAGCCAGAACACATAATATATATAGGAGTAGGTTTCATCAATACCCATGCTTTCGCAATGGGTGGCATTGAAGTAGATTTTCGAGAAACGGCAGTTGACGAAGCTGCGCATACCTATCCAGGTGACGTTCTCGGGGATGGTGAGCGTGCCGTTCAAACCTGTGCAGTCATTGAAGGACGAGTTCCTGATGGTGGTCAGGGAGGCGGGGAACACAAGGTCGCCGGTCAATCCGCTGCAATAGCCGAAGGCGTTACTGCCAATCTCGGTTAGCGTCGGCGGGAAAGTAATCGTACCTGTGAGGTTGGTATTTTGGTAGAAGGCATTGTCTGCAATCTTCGTCACTGTGTAGTCGCGGCCTGCGCAATCGACGTAGACCGTCGAAGGAATCACCAGGTTTTGTGCCGAGGTAACGCCATTGGCAAAGCCTGTCACTGCCAAATAATGATTGCGTGTGTCGATGATTTCAAACCTCAGTCCGTCTTGTTCAACCCAACTGATTCCGTTAAACCACATTGTGGTGAAGTTCTCCCAGTAGGGAGCATCTTGGTAGGCATCCATGGTGCCGCAAGGCACATATAAAGTCCCTTCATAGCTATATGCGAAAGCTTCTTCATCGGCAATAACCGGAGGGACAAGAGTGTAAGAACCTATCGTCATAAGATTGTAGCAATTGTTAAACGCATTGCTGCCAATAGCAGTCAGCATGTAGGGCAGGACTATGGTTTGGAGGGATTCACAATTGTAGAATGCATAATCTTCTATGGAAGACAATCCAAAAAAGTACACAAATTCACCAAAAGTGACGATGTTTGTATTTCCTTGGAAAGCGTTGTCCAAGTTGGTCACCAACGCGGCTTCTACATAGCTCAGTTCACCGTCGCCGTTGAGGTCCCAGTTGGTCATGCAAACTTCTTTCACATAGGAGTCCTGAAAGGTGATATTTCCTTGAAGAGTAAAACAGGCCTTTAAGTCAACATTGTCGGATACGACAAAGCTATAGGTGGGGTCAGTAGAGACGATAACGCCATTCTCGGCCCAGTAGGCGAAAGCAGCGTTACCATTAGAGGTTGCAGTCATGGTGCATAGCGTGTGCATGTAGTAAACCCCCATGCCTTCAACATTGCCTTCAATTTCGGTAATGACCGATGCGGTGATTGTGAATTGGGGATAGGGATTCTCGCCCGTGAAATCCAGTTCATAGGGTAAGATAGGGGTGCCATAACCGTCGTCGGTGAAGAGTACACTGGCGGGGGCGGTCAGGTCGAGTTCCTGCTGCAGGCTGTGGTCGTAGAGCTTAAAGGTTAGCTCGTCATCGACTTCGCCGTACACGTTGACGTTGGCCAAGTAGCGGTGGGTAAGGAAGAACTCCTCAGGACGGCAGGTGCCGCGGCATTCGTCGCCGCTGAAGACGGCCAGCTCCAAATGGTCGGTATAAAGTTCGATGCCATTGATGAGGATGACACCGATGATGGTCGTGGAGTTGGAGTACATGCTTCCGGGAACGGGGTTCCAATGGTTCTCGGTTGTTTCGAAGTTGGCCACTAAGGCTCTGTCGCCTGTCACGTTGAAGCTATAGGAGGCGGCAGTGCTGACGAGTTGTCCGTTCTCGGTCCAATTGGTGAAGACGTAGCCCGCGTTGGCGTTGGCGGTCAAGGTGCAGGTGGTATTCTCATCGTAAGTGCCTGCGCCTGTAACGGTACCGCCTTCAGCGGGGTTGGCCGTTGCGGTAACGGTGAATTGTTGGATGGTCGAAGTGACGAAATTCACTTCTGGGTCGCAAGGTTCCCAGTGGTTGGCCAGCATCATGCCGTTGAGCATGCATGCAACTAATAGTAGTAGTACCTTTTTCATTGCTGTAATTTTTAGTTAGTATTTAGTGATTTGTTATCCGAAAAAGATGCTACAAAGTTATTAAACTTTTTAATTTGCAAAATCTTTTTTGCCTTTTTTTTAGGGGTATGGCAAAAAAAACAATAATATAAAAAAAGCGTTGGCGGCACAATGCCGCCAACGCATGTCATAATTGTGAATAGGAAGTGTTACGAATTATTCTTCCCTGTGTTTCTTACTCATGAGGTAGCCCACGCCAAAGGCGGCCAGCATGGCGATGCCGCTGCCCAAGGGGGCGGGCTGATTGGTGTTTTGCCCGTGGCTGGGCAGTTTGGGAGCAAACAATTCACGGGTACCTTGTTCGGTTGACTCGCCGCGACCAAACACGCCGCCGCCATTAGGATTGGCAAACGAAGTCATACCGAGTCCGAGGACGATAGCTGTGGTGATGATTACTTTCTTCATCGTATATGCATTTATTTGATTATTATTTTCTGAACTTTCACTTCATTGCCGTCGTTCATTCTGACGATATAGACACCTTCGGTCAGGTCGGAGATGCTGACGCGGGTGGATGACAAATCGGCTTGCTTCACTATGTGACCCAGCACATCTATCAAGGTCACGTTGGCATTGCCCGTTTCCGTTGTGAAGTAAAGCATACCGTCCTTGGCAAAGCAGAAGCTCTCCTGCTCTTGCTCCTCGATGCCTGTCTCTACCTTGAACACCAGGGTGAAGCGTGCAGCATACTCGTTGCCCGTGGCTTGGAAGGTATAGTCGGGCTGTTGCAGCAAGTCAGTTTCGGTGCCGGTGATGTGGTCGATGAGGTGGAGATAGCTGAAGTTGGTGTCGCCTGGGGTGGCGGTCAAGGTGAACGTTGAGGGCTTCGTGTTCTGGAACATCAGGTTCATTGTCTCGGCATCCTGGTTGAGGTGTGCAATGGCGAAGTCGCCTTCGCTGTTATGGATGTACAGCTTGGGGGCTCCCTCGGTGGGATTGTCAATCTTGTTGAGGCTGATGCCTTGGCCGAAGTAGGCCACAGCGCGGTCGCTGCCGGCATTACCCGTGACTTTGAGGTCTAAGGAAGGCATGGCGGCTTTGGCGTTGACTGATTCGCCATTTGCTCTGGCGTTGGTCTTGTTGATGGTGAGTTCCATTTCATCAGTGGCCTTAATCAGGATACCCTGTCCGGGCAGGATGGCGTCCTGATAGGTGCAGACGTGCCAGGCACCTTCGTTGGTGAGGGTATAGAAGCCCGAAGCCAGAAGCTCATCGTCAATGGCACCGCCGTTGCCCTTGTAGATGACGTGCGGGAAGGGGTTACCGACGAGGTTGAAGCCGATAAGCTCGTCAGGGCGTTCGCTGAACATCAGCCAGGTGTGAACCTCGACGCCGTTCAAGGCACCGACGAAGGTGGGAGTGAAGGTGTTGGAGTTGGCGTAGAGGTAGCCACGGCCGTTCTCAAACAGGGTGAAGTCATCGTTGTTATCATCTTTGTAGTTCTCCCATTCCTCGCCGTAGCGGCTCTCGTTGTAGCGGTAGAGGTCGTATTCGGGGGTGAGGAAGTCGCTTTCTTCAATTTCCATCTCGTTCACGGGAGAGGCGATGGTGTACCAGCCGCCTTCGCCTTCGTAGCCAATGATGTCCTTCTCCACAGTGGCCAGCACTTCACCTATAACATAGGTAACAGCAACGGCTTTAATGCGACGGTTACCCGAAGTGCCGCCTATGGTAAAAGTAACCGCTGAAGACGAGCCTGTCCATACTGGAGAGGAGAAAGATCCTACATTAGTAGTAATGCTGTTGGAGCCATCACCACTGCCGTAGGTCAGCGTAATAGAAGTAATGGTTCCGGCGGAAGCGACAACGAAGTTGTTTTTGGCATAGACACGCATAGCCGCTCCATTAGTGTAGTATTTTGGGACATTGCTACTGGTGCCTTTGTTGAATACAATGCTGACGTTGTCATCGATAGGGATAACTGCTCCATCAAAGCTAGTGTTGTTTGCGTAACCTTGTTGTGAAAAGTCAATGGAAGGTTCTCCCCGGAAGGAGGTGTTGATAAATTGTGCCCCGTCTTGGATGACCAAGCCTTCGACCTCCGTATTGGTCAGGGTGCCCGTTACGGTGAGCACACTCTCTTTTTGCAGGGTGAGTGTAACGCCGTTTTCGATAGTCATCTGAGCCACTCTGGCGTCAATATCAAGCAGGCAGTTGGCTTGGATAATTGCCTCGTCGCGGGCACCGGGGAGCGCATTGCCGCTCCAGTTGCTGGCATCGCTCCAATTGCCCTCATTGATGAAGTAGAAGGCCTCTGCCTCACTGGAAAAATATATTTCGTAAGGAGTAAACAATAAGCCATAACCATCTTCGGTAAACGGAATACTTTCGTTAGTCGACTCATATTCTAAATCGTTACTGTGATCATACAGCTTGAAGGTCAAGGGGTGTTCGTTCTCTCCGTATACATTTACATAGAGGATGTAATGTCCCGTGGGAGCAAAATATCTGGTTACAGCCGTACCGCGGCATTCCTCGCCGCTGAAGACGCCGACCTCGAGTTGGTCAGAAAATTGTTCCTCGTCATCAATGAAAATGAGACCTACGATGGTCGTGGTCTGTGAGTACAAGCCTGGGTCACAAGGTGTGTAATGGAGAGGCAAGAAGTTGGCCACCAGGTCTCTGTCTTCCGTCACGGTGAAGGTGTATTGGATATCGGAACTGACCATTTCGTCGTCCTCGGTCCATTTGGTGAAAGCCCAACCCTCATTGGCGTTGGCGGTCAGGGTACACGGGGTGTTCTCATCGAAAGTGCCAGTGCCTTCCACAGTGCCGCCCTCTTCGGGATCAGCCACAGCAGTGATGGTGAATTGTTGGATGGTCGGGGTGAGGAAATACACCGGGTAAGGAGTCATGAGTAGGCCGACACCGTCTTCGGTGTAAATCACAGGTTCCATGTTCGGGTCTTGTTCATATTCAATGCCGGTGTTGTGGTCATACAGCTTGAAGTACATAGAATGACCGTTTTCACCATAGGCATTCAAATAGAAAGTATACCGTCCCAAAGGTTCGAAGAAAGCGGCCATAGCTGAACCACGGCATTCGTCTCCGCAGAATATACCTACTTCAAGACTGGTGGACTGTTGTTCAACACCATCGATGTAGGCAACGATGATGTTTGTGTTGGTCTGTGAGTATAAACCAGAGTAGCAAGGCTCATAGTGGTTAGCAAGTAGTATGCCATTGAGTAGGCATGCAAGAAGTAATGTAAGTACTTTTTTCATCTTTCTATTTGTTAATCAGTTAGTTATTTTAGTTATTTTATTGTATTGAATGTAATGTACATAATATTAAGCACGCAAAGATAAGTTTTTTTTTATTATGTAAAAGAATAATAGAGGAATTTTAGAAAAAAAGTGTAAAACAAACAAAGGAAGAATAATCCCTCCTCTGTAATGTGTCCCAAGGTGTCCCACTGTCCCAGGGGTGGAACAGGTGGGACACCTTGGGACAGGTGGGACAACAGTCCGTTCTGTTCGGTTGGATTACTCCTTGACGGGTTGTTCGCCGTTGTTGCGTCCTATTTGGAAGATTAAGGTCTTGGGCGTGGGACTGTTTGACTTGTACATATAGCCTTGTCCCGGCTCCAAGGTGGTCAGGGTACCGTACCAATATTGGTATTGGCCGGAGGAGAAGAAGGAGGCTGAACTGTTTCTGCCCTGGATGATGTCTTCGGGCTCTGGGTTGAAGTCGCTCAAGGCAGCTTCAAGACTGATGCTTTGCCCGGAGGGGAATCCAATCCAATTCCATCCCTCGTAAAGGGTGATGAAGAGACTTTCCACAACCATGGGGTCGCCTGTGAGTTCGACATCGCAGGCTTGGCTGGTGCGAATCTTGTACATCTGTCCGTTGCTTAACTCATTAAGGTTGCCGTACCAGGAGCCGGAGCCTTGGTATTCATAGTAGTCGACGCTACCGTTCTTGCTTTGGATGCGAATGCCATTGTTACCCAGACTGTTCTCCAACATCAGGAGTCCGTCGAGGTTTTCTTGGTCGATGAAGGGGCTCCACCAGTTCCATCCCTCAGTGAGGGCAGTGGTTTGGGTAACGGTTGTGTTGCCGACTTCTACGGTGACGGGGTTGGAGGCTTCCGTCTCGCCGCCGTAGTAGTTGGTCTTTACATAATAAGTGTAAGTGCCGTTGGGGAGGTTGCTGTCGTTGTAAGTAGTACCGCTGAGGTTGTCGGCAATGCTGGTGTCGTCCCTGTAGAGATTATAAGTGTATATGCCGTCGGTAAGGCAGGTCCGAATCAACCAAGAGACGGTATAGTTTGTGGAGATATTGCTTAATGACGTTGGGGAATAGGTGCTGCTGTAACAGGCATTGGCGTTATAACTGTCCAAGTTGAAGCTTGGGGCTGGGAAGGTCTGATTGGTATTCTCCACTTTCAATACCACCCACAGGTCATCTGTTCCTGAAAGGAGGACAGGCGCATCGAAACTGAAGCCTTGCCAACCAGGTTGGTCAAAGTCCATCACTTGGGTAACCGCCAAAGCACTTGCATCAGGTTGGTTGTTTGAAGTGGATGCGGTGTAGACATACACCGTGTAGGTACCGGGGTACTGAATGTAGGTTTCCACTTTATACACGGCCTTGTCGGCATACTGTGTCAAGTCAGCAGCCAAATATCTGTGTCCATAATAAGTATTCGTCCAGGAATAATTGACTGGCCCCTCTCCGTAGGATAGGGTTGCTGTGGGTGACGTGGGATAACACCACTCGGGAGCCGACCAGGTGAGCGTTACATCACTGCCCGAAACCGTAGCGGCAAGGTCGTCAACAACAGGGGTTAGATAATCTACGGTTACCGTCACCGCATTGGACGACAGCGACAAATAGCCGTTGGCATCCAGGCTTCTCACGATGAAGAGGGAAGTGCCGTAAGGAGCATTGTAGGTATAGGTGGTCGAGGAGGTGTTGCCAATCAGAGACCCGTTGCAATAGATGTTGTAACTAGTTGCGCCAGCAGCCGATGTCCAAGTGAGGGTTATGGTGCTTCCGTCTTGGGTGTAGGTCAATCCTGTGGGGACGCTGGCCGTACACTCCGATGGATGAATGCCAAAAATGGCCCCTTGATTGTCATTGTAAATGCCGTTACTGCCTGAACCGATGCCGCCCGGACCGGGGTTTAGGTTATTGACGACATAATACTCATCGCAATAGCTATTCCAGCCCCAGTTGACGTGAAAGTAGTTGTCGCTGTTGTAACCATCGAAGACAAAAGCATGTCCGCCACCGCTGCCGCTGCCGTGATACAGGACAGGACGGTTTTGATCCAAATCGGCTTTCAAAAGGGCAATCCATTCATCGTCGGAATAGGAAGAACGGCTAAGATGCTGGGTCTCGTTGGAATAGTTGAAATAGGCTTTCAAGGCATCAGCTACTTGGGCAGTGACAGCGCCGCTGCCAGAGGGAGAGTAGTCCATGTCTACTGAGACACCGCAATGGTACATCAGGGTGGCGACTGCCATGTTTTGCGTGGAGTTACTGGAGCCGTTATAGTCGTTGAGCATATTGGCCCAGTCGTAAGTGGTGGACTGGAAGTCGGCTGAAAGCTCGCCGTAGTTGGGATGGGTGTACGAGTGCGATCCGATGCCGTGATGGGGATAGTCCCAGTATTTCATCACTTGGGCCATAGCCGTAGCCACACAACCCGTCACCGAATTGGAAGGGCATAACAGATTGTAGGGGTTGCCCTGATTCCAATGGGTCTGCACCAAGGGTTCCACCACGACGTATCGGGCATTGCGGCTGTTGTTGCCCTCGGCTAAATTGCGCCATTGCTGTGCTGTTTCAGGGTCAGCCTCTTGATGCCGGTCAATGGCAGTCTGGATAATCTGGCTGTACTCCTCAATCCAGGCCCTCTTGTTGTCGGGCATGTTCTCGAAGTCAAAAGCCCCATTCAGCGAGTAGCCGAGGATGGGGGGCATGCAGTCGTCGGCTGACATCAGGACGAAACCGTCCTCAGCAGTGAAGACATAGATGTTTGAAAATCCGGCTGCTGTTGTCACGTCGCTCAGTTGTGCAGACCGCAGGCCGTTGGCGTTCATGAAGTTTAGCGCCATCTGATGCGCCCTTTCCCTGTCAACGGGACGGGCTTGGACTTGTATGGCAAAAGTCATCAGAAACACCGCAATCGACATGGCGGTAGACATCATTCTCAAGGTTCTTTTACTCATGGTATTTGTGTTTTAGCGGTTAATACGTTGCAAAGATACAGCTATTTTTGGATATAACAAAAAAAGAAGGAGAGCCGAAGGCCTCTTTCTTTTCCTGACTTTGACAGTCTAAAATAGGGAATTTTATAAAAAGTTGACAATCTGATATTTGTAAAATTTGCGTCACCTATTTTGGGTGACGCGGAGTAAAAAACAGTATTTTTGCTCCATGTATGTCAGATTAAAAACAAACAGGTCTGGATCGACAACGGTTGTTGTCGAGAAAAAAGCCGGGAGACAGGTCTATGTCAAAAGCATTGGCACCAGTTCCAACCCAGAGGAGATAGCATGTTTCACCGAACAAGGCGAGCGTTACATTGAAGAGGAAAACAAAAAGAGATGTCCCGAGCTGGACTTTGAGGGAGCCAGGGAACGGTCAGCGGAGGCCGAGTTGAAGGCGATCGAGGAGTTTCTCTCGCGTATCGAGAACGTGATCCACGACGCGCCGAAGCGGATACTGAACCGTGTGTTTGATGCGGTAGGGTTCCACTCCGTCGGTGACGACATCTTCCGCAGTCTGGTGATAGCGCGCCTGTCGTTCCCGTCGAGCAAGCGGGCTACGGTGGAGTACCTGAAGTCGTGCTTCGGAGAGGACCACGACCTGCACAAGATATACCGCTACCTGGACAGCCTAAACGACACGAAGCGGGAGGAGATACAGGCCGTCAGTGTGCGCCACACGATGGAGGTGTACAAGGGGAAGATAGGCGTGCTGTTCTACGACGTGACCACGCTCTACTTCGAATCGGACAAGCCCGACAAGCTTCGTGAGCCGGGCTACTCTAAGGACGGGAAGCACTCCAACCCCCAGATTGTGCTGGGCCTTCTGGTCAGCGGCGACGGCTGCCCGCTGGCCTACTCCGTCCACGAGGGGGCGAAGTACGAGGGTCACACGATGCTCCCTGTGGTCACGGCCTTTGTGGAGAAGTACGGTCTGGAGGACTTTGTGGTGGTGGCCGACTCGGGGATGATGAGCGAGGCCAACCTGTCAGACCTGGAGGCGAGGGGCTACAAGTACATCGTCGGCGCGAGGATAAGGAGCATGCCGGTGGAGACCCGGGAATGGATTCTCTCGCAGGACAAGCGACAAGACATCGTCAGGGACCTGGTTCTGGACAAGGACAGGCACAAGAGGCTGCTGGTCGGCTATTCCGCAGACCGTGCGGCTTTGGACGCGAAGAACAGGGAGAAGGGCGTGAAGAAGCTGAAGGCGAAGTACGCCACTGGCACCGTCACCAAGTCGAAAATCACGCAGCGGGGATACAACAGGTTCCTGAAGGTAACTGGGGGCGACAAGCTTACAGTGGCCGTGGACGACGACATGGTGGCAGCCGACGCGAGGTGGGACGGGCTGAAGGGCTACATCAGCAACTCCGAGATGACCCCGTCAGCCATTGTTGAAGCCTACCACCAGCTCTACAACGTCGAGCAGTCGTTCAGGATCTCAAAGTCGAAGCTGGAGATACGCCCGATGTTCCACTTCAACCATAGCAGGATCAAGGCCCACATCAGCATCTGCTTCGTCGCCCTCAAGGTCTATCGGGAACTCGACAGGCTGCTGAAAAAGAACAAGATGGGGTTGAGTGTCGATACCGTCCTGAATGTTGCCAAGACCATCCCTACCATCAGTGTCAAAATGGCCGAAAGCACTTTGACGAAGACCCTTTTCCTAACCAAGCGGCAGGAGCAAATCAAGCCCCTTTTTGAGAAAAAGTTTTGGGTGACGCAAAACTCTTCTGAAAATCAATGAGTTAGAAAAATATCGTCAAAAAGTGTCAAAGTCAGGCGGTTAATACGTTGCAAAGATACAGCTATTTTTGGATATAACAAAAAAAGAAGGAGAGCCGAAGGCCTCTTTCTTTTCATTTCTGGTCGGTTGGATTACTCCTTGACCCACCACAGACGTACCGTTGTCGTGAGGATAGACGGTGGGCATCAGATGCCACTATCCCTGTGTCCCAAGTTGTCCCACTGTCACAGGGGTGGGACAGTGGGACAACTTGGGACGATTCTTGATAGCCTATCGTGACATTAAGGAATCCTTTAGGTTTTACTCCCCCTTTACTCAAACACTACTGAAACTTTACTCAAACTCTAATCAAACTTTATGCAACTCCAAGGTAACTACGACATAACACCGAGGTAAGTATGAGGAAACGATAGGGCACCAAAAAAGGAGAGCCGAAGCCCTCCTTTTTTGCTTGTTCTGGTCGGTTGGATTACTCCTTGACCAGCTTTTTGGTGGTAATACCGTTGTCGGTGACGACTCTCAGCAGGTAGGCACCGGTGGCTTTGTCGCCGAGGTTGACCTGTATATGGTCGTTCTCGACCTCCTCAGAGAGGATGACTTGTCCGTAGGTGTCCATCACCTCAATCTTTCGGATTCCTACGCCTTCGACGTTAAAGACACCCTTCGATGGGTTGGGATAGACATAGGCGGGAACTATTAGGCTGTCGTCTGTGCCCATCGCGCCGAAGTGCAGGGTGACAGGCTCGGTCAGTGTGCCTTCCGTTCCATCCGTCTTGTACGTGACGAGGTTTTCAGACCAGCTCAAGTCGTGTCCGTTGGTCAGCACGAAGTGCAGGTGCTCGGCCTGGTCGCCGAAGGCGAGCAGGAAGGCTACATAGCGGTCGAGCGGCTCAATGTACATCAGCTTGACGCTGCCTCGGCACTCGTCGCCGACGAAGGCAGCCAGTTCGTAGTCCTCGGAGCGGAGCTCGGTGCCTTCCACCTCCACCACAGCAGTGATGAGCATGTTGTCGGCATAGTTTTCGTCGGCTGGGACGAAGACATTGTCGTAAGGCGAGAGGTTAGGCTTGAGTTCCTCGTTGTCACGAATGGTCGGGTAGACCAGCGTCTTGGGCATGTTGTTGCTCGACTTGTACATGTAGCCCTGTCCGGGTTCAAGGGTGTTCAGAGTACCGTACCACATGCTGTTGGAGCCGTTGGAGAAGTAGGTCGCCGACTGGCTCCTGCCCTTGATGATGTCGTCGGCATCCGGCGTGAAGCCGCTCAGGGCCGTAGCGACAGACATGCTGTGGGTGGAGATGAAGCCAATCCAATTCCATCCGTTATTGATGGTGATGGGGTGGTCCTCCGGCTGGGCCATGTCGCCTGTAATCACGACGTCGCAAGGTGCGCTGGTGCGGATTTTGAACATCTGCTCGTTGTTGATGGCGGTGAGTCCTCCGTACCAGCTGGTGTTGCCTTGGTAGGTGTAGCTGTCGACACTGGCGTTCTTGCCCTGGATGCGGATGCCTGATGCGCCGAGGCTGTTCTCTAACATCTGGAGTCCGTTGATGCCTGACTGCTCGATGTAGGTGCTCCACCAACTCCATCCCGAAGAGATGGGAAGGCTGTGAACTAGCTGGAAGTGTGCCACGAAGTCGGCTGCCTCAGTCACCGTGAACTCATAAATGGCCTCGGTGGAAACCACGTTATCGTCCAAGGTCCAGTACATGAACTGGAAGCCGTTGTTGGCGTAGGCGGTGAGGGTGCAGGAAGCGCCGATGGCGTAGGTGCCTGCGCCGTCAACCGTGCCGGCCCCTACTGGGTCAACCGTGGCGGTGATGTCAACCGTAGAGGTGAAGTTAGCCTCAAAGGGTTCGGACAGTAAGCCGTAACCATCCTCGGTGAAGGGCACGCAGGCAGGAGGTGTCAGGTTGAGTTCCTGCTCAATGCTGTGGTCGTAGAGCCTGAAGGACAGCTCATGCCCGTTCTCGCCAAACATGTTGACATAGACGATGTAGCGCTGTGTATACTCGAATAAGGAGGCGATGGCTGTACCGCGGCACTCGTCACCGCAGAAGATACCGAGTTCCAGCATGTCAGACCGCTGCTCGACCCCATCAATCAGGATGACGGCAACGATGGCAGAGGTCTGCGAGTAGAGGTTCTCGCTGCATGGTGTCCAGTAGGTGGTGAGTTGCCCTTGGTCTTCGAAGTTGGCAACAAGCTCCCTATTGCCCGTCACAATAAAGCTGTATTGGGTATCGGTACTGATTACATTGCCGTTCTCAGTCCAGTTGACGAAAATGTAGCCCTCGTTGGCCGTAGCTATCAACGTGCAGGTTGTACCATAGTCGTAAGTATCCGCGCCGCTCACCGTGCCGCCCTCAGTCGGGTTGGCCGTGGCTGTAATCTCGTAGCTATAGATGGAGAAGACCGCCTCCAAAGTTCTATCTTCGGTTATAGTGAAGGAGAAGGAGGTGCTGGTGCTGACCACATTGCCGTTCTCAGTCCAGTGGACGAAGGCATAGCCCGCATTAGCTGTTGCTGTCAGTGTGCAGGTCTCGAAGTGATTGTAGATACCTGCACCAGTGATGATGCCGCCCTCAGTGGGTGAAGCCGTAGCGGTGATTTCGTAGCTGTTGAGGCTGAAGTTAGCCACCAGGGTTCTCTCTCCTGTCACTGTGAAGCTGTAGACAACATTGGTGCTGACCACATTGCCGTCCTCGGTCCAGTTGACGAAGGTGTAGCCTTGGCTGGCTACTGCCGTCAGCGTGCAGGTCTCAAAGTGGTTGTGGATACCTGTGCCGTTGATGGTACCGCCTGCCTGTGGGTTGGCAGAGGCAGTGATTTCATAACTGTTGAGGCTGAAATTGGCCACCAGGTTCCTGTTGCTGCTCACGGTGAAGCTGTATTGGGCATCCGTGCTGACTACCTCATCACCCTCCGTCCAGTTAACGAAGGTGTAGCCCGTGTTGGCAGAGGCCATGACGGTGAAGGTGGAGCCGTAAGTGTAGTTACCCTCGAAGGATACCGTACCGCCGTTGGTCGGGTTGGCCGATGCGGTGATGTTGTAGCTGTTGATGGAGAATACCGCCTCCAAAGTCCTTTCGCTTGTGACGGTGAAGGTATAGGTGGCGTTGACAGAGACCACCAAGCCGTTCTCTTTCCAGCTGACGAAGGTGTAGCCCGTGCTGGCTGTTGCCGTCAACGTGGCAGTTGCGCCATAGCTGAAGACACCCATGCCGTTGACGGTGCCGCCCTCTTCGGGACTGGCGTAGGCACTGACCTCATAGCTGTTGAGGCTGAAGTTGGCCACTAAGGTCCTGTCGTCAGTCACAACGAAGCTGTATTGGGCATCGGTGCTGACCACCTCGCCCTCTTCTGTCCAATTGACGAAGGTATAGCCCGTGTTGGCTGTTGCTGTCAGTGTGGCGGTGGAGCCGTAGGTGTACGGGCCTGTGCCGGTGATGGTACCTCCCTGTTCGGGAGAGGCAGAGGCAACAATCTCGTAGCTGTTGAGGCTGAAGTTGGCCACCAAGGTTCTGTCACTTGTCACGGTGAAGAAATATTCGGCCTCCGTGCTGACTATCGAGTCGTTCTCCGTCCAGTTCGTGAAGGTGTAGCCTCCGTTGGGGGTCGCTGTCAAGAGACAGGTGCTGCCTTCAGTGTACGCACCCATGCCAGTAACGGTACCGCCTTCGGTCGGGATGGGCGAGGCTTCAATGTTGTAGGAGATGAAATTAATATTACGAATCAAACGGACACTATGCCCGATAGGATGTAAGGAGTTGCTACAAACATTGTAAGACCCATAGCTCATGCTAAAGTAAATGGTGTACACACCTGCCCAATCTTGTTTTGTAGCAGACCAATACTCACCGGATTCTCCGATACTACCTAGTTCAGTTCCCCATCGGTTTCCTGCTGCGGGTAGAAAAACAACTCCATTGGTCTCAAGCAAATTTGTCCAATCATCAAGGCTAATAATATTACTGTCATATTGGGCAGTTCCTGCATTTGCATTGTTGAAAGTGTAAATATGCGTAGACCAATTGTCGGGCAATATGATTAATCCATTTACATTATTAACTCTGGCTTTGGCAAAACGGACACCTGAAGCAGTGACCCGCAAGTTAAACAAATAATCCCATTCGGCATTGGTCGGGGTGCGCCAACCGCAATGTTCAGCATTGCCTCCATTAATGATAGCATTGTAGCCCCAATCGGCTTGTCCTGTTTGGTCATTAAGATCATAATCTGGTGAGCCGTAAGCAAAGAAATCACTTGTGTTAGAGAGGACTGTTTCCCAAGGTTGGTAACGTAATGCTCCGTGATTATAGCCGCTTGTACCCCAAGCAAATAGGTCACGATCAGCATTTTCATTTTCGCTACCTTGGCCATTGTCCCCCAGGTATTCCCACTGATGTTCAGCGAATTTCCAGTAAGGCTCGGCGGCACTGCCGATGTACTGCAAGTTACCTTGCGCGAAATACACCAGCGAACCTTCGCCTACCGAGAACAGACCGTTGATGGCACCCGAAGGCGCTTCGGCCTGAACCTCGAAGTTGACCACTAAGGTCCTGTTGCCTTCTACAGTGAAGGTGTAAACGGGATTGGTGGAGACTATCGAGTCGTTCTCCGTCCAGCTCACAAAGAGGTATCCTTGGTTGGGGGTAGCTGTCAAGGTGCATTCGTCACCCAGATGGTAACCGCCAGTGCCGTTCGCAGTTCCACCTTCTTCGGGGTTCGCTTCAGCAGCGATGCTGTACAAACCTAAGCTGGCACCGAAACGCTCGACGTCGATGCTGTGGTTATAGGCAATCTCCTCGGGCGTCAGCGTCCTGTTGTAGATACGGATGCAGTAGATGCTGTCGTTCCATCCTCTTTCCTCCATAAAGCTATTGCCGAAAACGACGGTTTGATCAGAGTTGACGCCGTTGGGAATATTGCTGATGTTGGTCTTCCAAACGCCGTTCAGGAAGGAACCGTTGAACCTCGTGTAAGAAACCGTGGCGACTTGGTCGTCGGCTTCAGTTACGGGCAACTGGCCCAAGGTCTCCATTCTTTCATCTACCTGGTCGTTTTGGAAATTCGTGCCATCCTCATTCCAGTGCCAACCTGCCAGCCCTCTCCATGTTGGCGTGGTCCTGTCGCAATCGATATAGGTGACAATCTCAATGGTGATGTCGTTGTTCAACGAGTTGAAATATCTCCAAGTATGCCCAGTGTTGAGGTATCCCCCGTTGCCAAGTCCTATGAAGTGGTTGTCTTCCCAAGTGTAGGACGCATAGCCATTTACCGTCAGGTCATAGTTACCCACCAAGTCTTCCCAGACCGTGGTTGTGGTGGAATGCCCGTCTCTGGTGTTCAGAATGCCGTCTACGTGCATGATTAAGCCATCCGAAATATAGTCAGGTGGATTATAGACGGCAAAGTTGGCTCTATAGGTTGCGGCTTCGGTTACAATGAAGCTGTAGGTGGCTTCGGTGGAGACCACCGAGTCGTTCTCCGTCCAGTTCACAAAGGTGTAGCCTTCGTTGGGGGTTGCCGTCAAGGTGCATTCGGTACCCACAGGGTATCCGCCGCCACCACTCACAGTTCCTCCTTCCTCGGGGTTCGCCTCGGCGATGATTTGGTACACTCCGTAGCCGAAACGCGCCATGTCGATGCTGTGGTTGTAGGCTATCTCCTCAGCCGTCAGCGACCTGTTGTAGATACGGATGGCATAGATGCTGTCATTCCATCCTCTCTGCTGCATGTAGCTGTTGCCAAAGACGGCTGTTTGGTTGGAATTGATACTGTTAGCAATATTGTCGTTATTGGTTCTCCACTCACCATTCAAGAAAGAACCATGTCTCGTCGTAAAGGTTAATGTGGCGACTTGGTCGTCGACTTCAGCTACGGGCAGCGAACGCATGGTTTCCATCCTTCCGCTTCCTTGTTCGTTTTGTATCGCAACGCCATCGCTACCTACATGCCAACCGGCCAAACCTCTATAGGCTGGAGAGGTCTTGTCGCAATCGATGTAGGCGACAATCTCAAGGGTGAAATCACCGGTCAACGATTTAAAATACTTCCATGGCTTTCCGGTATTGAGGTATCCCCCGTTGCCAAGTCCTATGAAGTGGTTGTCTTCCCAAGTGTAAGAGGAATAGTTGTTTACCGACAGGTCATAGAAGCCTACCAGGTCTTCCCAGACATCCGTTTCGTCAGAGTGTCCGTCACGGGTGTTCTGGATGCCGTCCACTTGCATGATGAGGCCGTTAGAGACATAGTTGGCAAATGCGGGATTGAAGGCATAGAAGGTGGCCACATAGTTGGCATTTTCGGTAACGGTGAAGGTAATGCTGGGGTTTTCGGAGACCACCTCGCCGTTCAGCGACCAGTTGAGGAAGAGATATCCCTCATTGTTGGTGGCTGCGATGGTGCAGCTGGCGCCGTGGGTGTAGGTACCGCCGCCATCCAGTGTTCCAGCGCTGCCGATGTTGCTCGACAGGTTGATTTGGTACTGGTTCAATTCGAAGTTGGCGATGAGGTTGCGCTCTTCTTGAATAATGAAGGTGTATTCGGTATCGGTGCTGACCACTTCGCCGTTCTCTGTCCAGCTCACAAGATGGTAGCCTGTGTTGGCGGTGGCTTCCAACGTGACGGTGTCGCCTTCATAGTAGGTGCCTGCGCCTGTTACGGTGCCGCCCTCTTCGGGCAACACCTCTACGAGAACATCGTAGAAGGCGTAGGGCGAGGTCACGGAAAGCAGGGCGGCTTGCGAGCATTGCGTTCCGCAGCCTCCGTTCACGGCACAGCGATACTGGTTGCCGTTCATGCCGATGGTGACACCATTAACTTGCAGCGTGTTGGTGTTCACGCCGGCGTACATCACATCGTTGGATAGGTTGCTCCAGGTTGCTCCCTGATCTTCGCTCAATTGCCAGACGTAGGTCAGGTTGCTGCCAGTGGTGCCGATGACAAAGCTGGTGCTTTCACCTTCAAGAACGACTTGGTTTTGAGGCTGTTCGTCAATGGTGAAGTTGACGGGTCTCACTACGATGCTGCCGTTGGTGAAGGTGGAGGGGATAATCTCGCCCGACTGGGTGGCATATTCGCAGATCGTCGTATTCCAGTTCAGTGCTGAGCTGCCTTGGTCGCCTGTGAACTTGACCCAAAGCAGTGTGCCATTGCCGATGTTGGCACCCGAGGCTGACATCCAGGTGGCGTAGACCACACCATCGTTGGCATTGAGTTGCAGCTCTCCGTTGTTCAAGTGGTAGTTGACTCCCTCATAGCCCGCGTAGGTCAGAATGTCGGGGTTGTAAGCCAGCGCTAAGGAGAAGGCACCCACACCGTTGAAGTTGGTCACGCTGATGGGGATGCTGAACTCAGTCTCTGAGCAAGTGGTCATCGAGCCGATTGTGGTGTTGATGGTGGGGATGAAGTGATTCACCGTGAGCTTGGCACTGTTGGATATGGCTTCGGGATCGCATCCGCCGCTTACCACGCAATGGTAGCGATAACCATTCATCGCAAGGGTGGCGTTGGTGATGGTCATCGTCGACGATGTGACATTGCTGTAGAGGCTGCCGTTGATCAGGTTAGTCCACGTCAAGCCGTCATCCTGGCTCACCTGCCATTGGTAGCTGATGGAATAGCCGCCTGCACTGACGGAGAAGGTGGTGTTCTCACCCTCGATAATGCTGCGGTTGACGGGGTGGCTGTTGATGTAAGGGGCTGACTGTATGGTCGCCGTGCCGTTTTGGTAGGTCGTCGGGAAGAGCTGGCCTTGCGTGCTGGCGTATTCGCAGCGGTCGGTAACCCAGGTCAGGTTGGCGTTGCCGGGTGTTCCAGTGAACATCAGCGAGAGCAATCGCCCGTTGCTAAATGTGGCGCCGCCAACCGACATCCATGAGATGAAGATCTTGCCTCCGTCTTCATTGACCAACAGCGTGCCGTTTGACAAGGCTGTATTCACGTTCTCATAGCCTTCGTAGGTGAGCAACGTACTGTTGTAGGTCAAGGTCAAGGAGACTGAACCGACACCCGTGAAGTTGTCGACGAGGAGGTCGGCATCAAACACCACATCCTCGCATGAAGTCACGCTGGACAGCTGTGAGTGAATGGTGGGTAGGAAGGGAATCACGTGCAAAATACCGGCGTTGGAGTAGGCGGCAGGGTCGCAGGTGCCAGTCACCTGGCAGCGATAGCAGTATTGGTCCATTCCGCTGGTCACGTTGGAAACGGTCAGGGTTGCCGAGTTGACGTTGCTGTAGTGTGTTCCGTTGCTCAGGTCGTTCCACTGCACGCCGTTGTCCGTGCTCTCCTGCCATTGGTAGGCGATATTTGTTCCGCTTGCACTGACGCTGAAGGTAGTGTTGTTGCCTTCATCGATGGTGCGGTTGGAAGGATGCGAGGTAATGGTAGGGGCATAATAGACGGTAGCCGAACCCGAGGAGAACGTGGTGGGGAAAATGAGTCCCGTGGGGGAGCTGTATTCGCATTGTGAGGTGTTCCAAGTGAAGTTGGAATTGCCTGATACCGACTCAAACTTCAGGTTAAAGAGGTCGACATTTCCAATGTTCAAGTTGGCTTGTTGGGCAATCCATACGATGTAGACGACACCGTTGTCCGCATGAATCTTCAGCAGTCCGTCCTCGAGTCCGGGGTTGACGTTGTCATAGCCCAAGAAAGTCACCATGTTGGCGTTGTAGTTCAGCGCCAAGGAGATGGAACCCACGTTGTTGCAGTTGGTCACCGAGACGGGGATACTGAACTCTGTGGAAGGGCATGAGGTGATGGCTCCTGCTGTGGTGTGGATGGTGGGTAGCAAATCGTTCACCATCAACAGGGCGGCATTGGAATAGACCATCGGGTCGCAGGTGCCCGTCACTTGGCAACGGTAACGATTACCATTGAAGTTCAGGGGTGTCGAGGTGATGCTCATCTGTGAGGTGGTCACATTATTATAAGGTGTGCCGTTGTTCAGGTTGCTCCACGTTGTTCCGCCATTGGTGCTCACTTGCCATTGGTAACTGAGACCAGTACCGGTGGCACCGACAGAGATGGTGGCGTTTTGCCCTTCCGTCACAGTGATGTTATTAGGCTGTGAGGTGATGGTGGGCACCGAATACACTGAGACGGAGCCGTTGGTGTAGGTGGAAGGAATCACATTTCCGTAGGAATCGCTGTACTCGCAGCTTGCGGTGTTCCACGTCAAGGCTGAGGTGCCGTTGATGCCTTCGAAACGGAACTCGATAAGGGTCTCATTGCCGAAGTCCACGGCGTTGAGCGAGAACCAGGTGAGGTAGACTGTGCCCCCCGATGCGTTCACATGCAAGTTGCTACCGAAGTGCGAACTGGCGTTTTGGTAGCCTATATAGGTCACTTTACTGGCATCGTAGTTCAAGGCGAGGCTGATGGCTGATACGCCGTTGCAGCTGGCTACCGTGATGGGAATAGCGGATTCCGAGCCTGGGCATGTCGAGCCACTGCCCGCGAAGGTGTCGATGGTGGCATGGGCCACCACCGGCATCACGGCGAACAGAAAAGCGACAATGATGTTTATGATTTGTTTTTTCATTTTACAACGATTTTAACGATTTGCACGTCTTCACGGTTGCCAGAGATGGCGAGACGACCCATATAGATACCGAAGGCCAAGCCGCTCAGCTCGATTTCGTGTTGCCCTAAGCTTTGGACTCCAAGTTCAACGGCTTGCACAGTGTTGCCCAAGAGGTCGTAGATGCAGAAGGTGACACGACCTTCGGTGGGCAGGTTGTAGCGCACCACGCTGCGGTCGCCCATCGGGTTGGGATAGACGGACAGACCAAAGATGTCGTTTTCATCCAGACCTTCATAGCCAAGGGTAATGAGTTCAGGCATGGTGAGGGTCACGTTGCTGAGGACTTGGGCGCTGCCGTCGGTGAGTTCGGAACGGTTGTCCAAGCTGAAGGTGATGGGCTCATTCAGGTTGAAGATGTCCTTGGTACGGATGCCAAGGGTAAGCATGAGGTCGTTGTTGGAGAGCAGCATCGGGTCGAGGCTGTACCAGCTGATGGTGACTTGTCCTTCGTTGTCGTAAATCATGGCTTCCTCGCCGTTGGGCAGCAGGACTCGCTCGACACTGAGGTATTCGGCAGGATAGTTCAGTTTCAGTGAGATAGCACCCGCCTCTATGGCGTTTTCAACGCTTACAGGGATGTCATAGTAATGGTTAGGACCGACGAGAATCTGTCCATCGCTGAGCAAGTTGATGCCATCGCGTAGCATTTGATAGCTGGCGTTGACATCGCCGTAGGCGAGAGCTGTCATTGTCAGGTCGGTGGCATAGAGGCCGTAGTTGAGGCTGTCGTACAAGCTGTAGTACATGTCACCAACAGGCATGGTCTCAATTTGATGGACATAGCGTTTTTGGATAAAGAGGGCATCCGTGCCGTTCACCGTTCCGCTGCCATTGACATCGGCGATGGTGAGGCGGTGACCACTGAGCATGGTCTCATGTACATAGTGCAGCATGACAGCTAAAGCATCGGCAGTGGTGATGGTGCCTTCCACATCCACATTGGGGGTGAAGTCCACTTTTCTGGCACCGCCAGTCATGTTTTCGATGGCGAAATGTCCTGTAGCATCCGTAGTGGTCTGGTAAAGCACTTCGTCGTCAAAGTTCTTCACCATCACGGTGCTGCCCGGCATGGTGTAGTCGGGATTGCCATCATAGAGCAAGGTGCCGGTGAGGGTATGGCCTGCAACAGGCAGCATGGAGACCGGGAAGGCATTCACACGACCACGCCAACCATTGTCAATTCTGTCGTATATTGAGCTTTCGATGAAGAGGCTGTCCATGGTGCCGTAGAAGTTGTAGCTCATGTCAATGTCGTTGCCGCCGTCTTGATAGATGGCCCAATTGTTGTTGAAGAGGATATCATTGGCGTTTTCAGGGCTGCCGCCAAGGATTGGGGTGGCATTGTCGCTCAAATAGACACCACATAAGGTGTTGTGGTGGAAACTGCAAAGCCTGACGGTGGGCGAAGCGTAATTGACAAACGATGCACCTCGGTCTGCGGCAAGTCTGAATTCACAATTCTCAAAGAGGACATTGCTCGTGTTGTTAACATAAACATTATGTGTGGAACCCTTCTCAAAAATACAGTGCTTGAGCGAGGAGGGAGCGGTGTAACTATAGAAAGCTAAACAGTTCCATCCACCTATTGCGCCGTTGGTTGAGGTAAAGGTGATGGGAGCTTCCTCTGTGCCTTCGGCTATGAGGCTGCCATAGTAATCATTCCAGCTCACTTGCATATATCTGCCTGGGGCGAAATGAAGGGTGGCACCAGGGCAAAGGGTAAGACGGGCGATGTCGCTGGTATTTTCGGCGCGAATCCAGAAATGATCGTCCGTAACATAGTAGTCGTAGCCGCCCCATGTGCGTTGACCATAGAGGGTGCCGCCGTTGATGGCGATGCCATCATATTGGTTGCCATTGAAGCTCAGGTTGACCATGTTTTCACCATGGATATATTCAGGACTGTTGAAGCGCATTCCGTAGTTGTTGGAATTATTGAACGCGCAGTCCTCGAAGCGGGTGTTGTGGGTGTTTTCTACATACACATTGTAGCTATCACCTTTTTCAAAAATGCAGTGCTTGAGGGAAGAGGGCGAAGTGTACCCATAAAAGCGCAATCCAAACCATCCACCTGTCTCACCATTGAGTGAGGTGAAGGTGATGGGATTCTCTTCGGTGCCTTCAGCAATAAGTCTGCCATAGCGTTCAGATACGCCAACTTGCAACCACATTCTGGACGAAAAGCGTAGGGTAGCCCCAGGAGAAAGAGTGAGGATGGCAGTGTCGTTTGAGTTTTCACCACGGACATCGATATCACCCAATATAAAATAGTCGTAGTCGTTCCAAATGCGTTGGCCATAAAGGATGCCACCATTGATGGCGATACCGTCGTATTGGTTATTGTTGAAGCTCAGATTGACCATGTTTTCACCATGGATGTAATCAGGACTGTTGAATCGCATTCCATAATTGTTGGAATTATGGAACGCGCAGTCCTCGAAATGGGTTTTTCTTGTGTTTTCAACGTACACATTATAATCATTGCCTTTCTCAAACACACAATGCTTGAGCAAAGAGGTCTGTGCGCCTTCATAGAAACGCAAACCTTCCCATCCTCCAATCTCGCCGTTGAGCGAAGTGAAAACAATAGGAGTCTCTTCGGTGCCTACAGCAGAAAGTTTGCCTTTGTATGCCCATCCATAGGACCAGTGACTTATCCGCAAATGTTTGCCTTGGGCAAAACGCAAAGTGCTGCCGGCTTCCAGAGTGAGTTGGGCAGTGTCGTATGCGTCCCAGTCAGAATACACATAGAGGTCGCCATATACACCATATTCGTTGGCTCCCCAGCTGCGGTTTCGGACATTGCCTTCATTGAGGCCTACAGGCGAAGTCACATTGTTGAAGGTGATGCTGCTGTTGACGGAATAGTTCGGGATGTTCATGTTGGGATTGAGGTAGCGTACGCCAATGTTGGAATTGTTCATGTTGCAATAGTAGAACTCCACATGGTTGTTGTTTCCATCAACCCTCACGCAGCAGTTGCTGCAGTTGTCGAAGGAGGTCGCAACCAAGTTAGCCGAGGAATTATCCCATAGGCTCAATCCGACGGGGCAGTCGCGGGAGGCCACACCATCGATGTCTATTGAAGAACTGCGGGTGAGTTCAATGTTGTAGTTGACGCCCTGTCTCACCGTGCTGTACATCAGACTGGGTTGGGAGGTGTACTCGCTGTAGATGTTTGTGGTAGCCTTTTCAATGATGCAGTAGCGTAAAGAGGAAGCCGCGTTGCTGTCGCTGGCATCGAAGAAGCGGAATCCGTACCAACCGCCCACTGCCCCGTTTTTTGGGGTAAAGGTGATACTGTCGGTAACGGTGCCTACGGCAAGGATGCCACCTCCGTGAATTTGGATTTCAGTATCGGGATTCATACGAATGGTATTGCCAGGAGCGATGGTGAGAGTGGGCCGGTTGTCGCCGTCCACCCAAATGGTGCCAGTAACCCAATAGCCGTTGTCGTAATAGTTCCACGTGCGGTTTGAGTAGATTCCTCCACCAGGCATACGGATTTCGATGTCGTTGTCGTAAAGTGCCAGGGTGCTTTCGTTATAAACAAAGCTACGGTCGGGGGTGCAGGAATAGATACCGAAATTATTGTTATGGGCTGCGCAATTGGTAAAGGTGGGGAAACAGTTGTCACGGAAATAGATGGCGTAGTCGGAGTTGGTCATCACGCAGGAGGTCATTGCAGGTGTGGATGAGGTGATATCAAGGGCGTTCTTTACATTGTCGGTAATGGTGCAGTTAGTGAATGTTACACGCTCGTTTTCATAAAATCGAATGCCATGATATAATGAGCCAGTAAAAGTACAGTTGGTGAAGGTGATTTGGTTGCAATAATTGAGAAACAGGTTGGCTTGGTTGTCACCATAACCGGCGTTCTCAATGGTGGTATAGTTAATAGAAGATTTATGGCCTTCATAAGCACCACCGTAGTGATCCCAATATTCACCTAAAAATCTCACGCCCTTCCATCGTTTTTGGTCGGCATTCGCGTAGGTTAATAGGATGGGGTGTTCTTCTGTGCCATTGAAATTGACGCATGCACCGTAAATGGTCAGTCCCGTGTTCTCTTGGAAATAGATTTCCACACCGGCTTCCACGTTGTGGATGCCAGTGGTGAAGGAGATGTCCCCGGTAACTATGTAGGGGCTGCTTCCCAAGGAAATGGTGCTGAGGTTATTAAGATTGCCAGCCAACTGGGTGTAGCCGGTAATGATGGCCTGGGCTTCTTCTATCGCCAAGTCGTCGGTACCAGTGGCAGTCATGCGGAGCATATACTGGATAGCCGAAACGGTTTGGTTGATGGTGACGAGTCCGTTGGAACCGCCTGAAATCCAGTTGCCGAAGTTCGAGTTTGCGTCAGCTATGCGGTACAGCACCTCGTAGGAAGTGGCGTTGCTTTGGCTCAGGATGAAGTTCAGATCCTGTACGTTCTTCATGGGGTTGCCTATATCGAAAGGCTTGGAGACATAGCAGGACTTTTTCACCTTGCTGTCGCCAGTGGCAATCGGGGCGTAGCGCATATAGTTGACGATGCTGCCTGAGAGGACTTGTCCACCGGAGTAGAACATCTTGTCGCCGAAGGCGCAGGAGGCTCCAGAATGGGTGCGTACCGAGAGGACTGCAGTTGAGGTGGTCCAGCTGAGGCTGCTGTTGTCCATGTAAGTGTAGTAAATCTGGTTGCTGGGCAGGTCGGTAGTCATACCACCGATGACGGCAAGGAAGCCGTTGGTACACACGGCGCTGTGGCTGCTGAGGGCAACAGGCAGAGCGGTCTGAGCGGCCCATGAGCTGAGGCTGCCGTTGAGATTGACACTGGCACGGTACACCGTGTTCTTCAAGTCACCCGTAGCATCGTGTCCACCAATGACGTAGATTTTCGAGTCGTAGGTGGCTACAGCGTGTCCGTTACGAGCGGCTGGCAGGTTGGATACCTCACTAATGGAGGCGACGGTGCCGCGAGCGTTCAGCCTGAGGCAGTACACCTTGCTGCTTGCAGCTGTTTCATCGTCAGTGTTGGCACCGCCAATCAGGTAGATATTGTCATGAACGGCGATGGCTTTAGCACCCCACAAAGGTTGGGGGAGTTGGACTGAAGCCTCGTTCCATTCGCCTAAGTTGCCGTTGAGCGGGTCGATGTAGGCGACATAAATTTTGTCGCTGACTCCGTCTTCGTTCTTGCCGCCCATGACGATGAGGTTTTGCTGGGTGGCAACGACGGCAGCATGGGTCAAGCCGACAGGAAGGCTGTTCATGGTAGTCCAGGAGGAAATACCAGAGGTTTGCTGAGTGGCGCGGTAGACGTTGTTAATGGCCTCGGTGCCGTTATAACCGCCTACGCAGAAGACGTAGGTCTGCCAGGTTACTATTTCATGGTTCATCAAGGTTTTAGGCAGGTTGGTAGTGCCTTCAAAGTTGTTGATGCCCGTCATAATGGATTGCAAGGAGACTTGGTCGTCTGCAATGATGACGTTCTGTCCGGTTCCACGCTGGAACTCGGCGGTGGTGGTCTGGGTCAAGGTGACCTGAGCCATGCTCACTGAGGCGAAGGCCATCAGGAGGGCTGCGATGAGTAAGGGTTTGTGTTTCATAGGATTATATTTTAAAGATTTGTCATTTCACGATGATTTTCACGATTTGTACTTCTTCGCGGTTACTCGAGACGGTGAGACGGCCCATGTAGATGCCGGAGGCCAAGCCGCTCAGTTCGATTTCGTGCTGTCCGATGCTTTGTACACGGGTTTCAAGGGTCTGCACCGCATTACCCAAGAGGTCGTAGATGCAGAAGGTGACACGACCCTCAGTGGGCAGGTTGTAGCGCACCACGCTGCGGTCGCTCATCGGGTTGGGATAAACGGACAAGCCAAAGTTGCCGTTTTCATCCAGACCTTCATAGCCAAGGGTGATGAGCTCAGGCATGGTGAGGGTCACGTTGCTGAGGACTTGGGCACTGCCATCAGTCAGTTCGGAACGGTTGTCCAAACCAAAGACGATAGGCTCACTCAGGCCGAAGAGTTCCTTGGTGCGGATGCCGAGGGTGAGCATGAGGTCGTTGTCGGAGAGCAGCATCGGGTCGAGGCTGTACCAGCTGATGGTGACTTGTCCGTCGTTGTCATAGATCATGGCTTCCTCTCCGTTGGGCAGCAGGACTTGCTCGATGCTGAGGTACTCGGCAGGATAGTTCAGCTTCAGCGAGAGGGCACCGGCCTCCAAGGCATTCTGGACGCTCACAGGGATGTTGTAGCGCTGGTCGGGTCCGATGAGGAATTGCCCTTCGCTGAGCAAATTGACACCATTACGCAGCACTTGGTAGCTGGCATTGATATCGCCGTAGCAGAGGGCGGAGAGAGTGAGATTGGGTGTATTAAGGTTGTTATCAATAGTGTCGTATTCGTAGTGCAAGTCGCCTGCGGGGAAGGACTCAATCTGGTGGACATACCTCTTTTGAATATAGAGGGCGTCGGTGCCGTTCACCGTTCCGCTGCCATTGACATCGGCGACGATGAGGTGGTTGCCGCTAAGCATGGTCTCATGAACATAATGGAGCATGGCGGCAAGGGCATCGGCAGTGGTGATGGTGGCTTCGGCATCCACGTTGGACACGAAGTCAACCTTCTTGGCTCCATAGCTCATGTTCTCGAAGGTGAAATGGCCTGTGACATCCGTATTGGTCTGGTAAAGCACCTCGTCGTCTAAGTCTTTCACGATAACGGTGCTGCCCGGCATGGTGTAATCGGGGTTGCCGTCATAGAGCAGGTAGCCGTTGAGGGTGCGGGCCGATGTGGGCAACGTGGAGACGGGGAACACGTTGATACGGCCTTTGCTGCTATTATCCAGCTTGTCGTAAACCAGGTTGTTCTCGATGTAGGTGCTGTCCATTGAGCCGAGGAAGTTGTAGCTCATATCCAGGTTGCTGGTGCCCCATTGGTAGATGTCCGCGCCATTATCGTATGCGTTCATGTAAATGTCATTGGCATCTTCGGGGCTATTGCCAATGTTGGGACAAGCCGTGTTTTCCATGTAAATGCCACAACCTGCGTTGTGATGGATGACACTGCGGCGTACAGTGGGTGAAGCACTGTGTGTAATAGTTAATCCACCATCAGAGTATCGGAATTCGCAGTTTTCGAAAAGGAGGTCACTTGTGTAATCAACCAGAACGCTTTGATCGTATGCCTTCTCGATGACGCAGTGTTTGAGAGAGGAAGAGAATGCACCGTCATAGAAACGTATGCCTCCCCACGACACTTCACCATCAAGAGAGGTAAAAAGGATGGGCGCATCCTCAGTGCCTTCAGCAATAAGTATACCTTTATAGTTATTCCAGTAGTCATGTTGGCTTACTTTCAGGTATGTGCCTTCGATAAAACGCAAGGTGCTGCCGGGCTCGATAATGAATTGGGCGGTTTGGCTTGCGGTATTGTTGGCCTTTACTTCAATGTTGCCAAAGATAGAGTAGTCGTTGATGGACCATGTACAGTTGCGTACGGCTCCACCATTGACTGCAACTGTGTTGTCGATATTGTTGAAAGTAATCCAGTTGTTGTTACTGTAGGAAGGAATGTCGAAATCGGGATTGCCGTACAACACACCGACCAAAGAATTGCTCATGGAACAGGTATGGAAAGTCGCCGTGCTGTTTGCATTCTGTATATACACACAAACATCGTCACAGTTATCAAAGTCCACCAACACCATGGTGGCTGAGGAACCATTAATAAGAGCGAGACCATATCCCCCGTCACGAATTGAGACATCGTCCAAGTCAAGTGCAGAGGCAGAGAGGTAGATGTTTTCATTTTCTGATTGTCTTAGTGTGCTGGACATCAGGCTGGGTTGGGTGGTGTACTCGCAGTAGATGCTCCGATACGCCTTTTCAACCACGCAGTAGCGTAGTGAGGAAGCTACATTACTGTCGCTGGCATCGTAAAACCTAAAGCCGACCCAACCACCGATTTCTCCATTGGCAGCGGTAAAAGTGATGCTGTCGTTAATGGTGCCTACCGCGATGATGCCACCTGCACGAACTTGGATTTCTTTTCCAGGCTCCATGCGAATGGTGTTGCCGGGGGCAATGGTAAGGGTAGGCTTGTCGCTGTCGTTGATTTCAAGCGTACCGTCAATCCAATAGCCATTATCGTAATAGTTCCATGTCCTGCTGTCGTACATACGACCGCCGGCCACTAGGATGTCAATGTCGTTATCGTAAAGAGCCAGGGTGCTTTCGTCGTACACAAAGTCTCGGTCGGGGGTGGAGGCACGAATGCCAATATGATTGTTGTGGGCAACGCAATTAATAAACTCAGGGAAACAGTTGGTATTATGCCACACTCCGATAAAAGAATTGGTCATTATGCAGGAGGTCATTACCGGGCTGGACGAGTGTACACAGACAGCAGCATCTTCGTCGTAGATATCGGTAAAGGTGCAGTCGGTAAATTCCGTGCCGTTGCATTCGCGTAGACTTACAGCGGCGCTCCTCAATTCTCTAATGGTGCAGTGGGTGAAGGTCGGGCGGTTGGCGCGATAGAGGTATAGAGCTGACCCGTTATTGTTGATTCCTGAAGCATGCTCGATGGTGGTGTAGCTCCAGGATGAAACGTTATTGCTATATACCCCCGTGTTGTTCGAGTTCGAAGAGGTGAAACATACACCGTACCACCAGTCATCCCATTCGTATTGGTAGTTGTTGATGTTGGATAGTAGGATGGGTTGGTCTTCTGTGCCATTGAAGTTCACGCAGGCTTGGTTGATGGTTAGGCCTGTATGTTTTTGGAAATAGATTACCACTCCAGCTTCCACATTGTGGATGCCAGAGGTGAAAGTGATGCCTTCTGTAACCCAATAGGGGCTGTCCTCAAGGGTCAGCACACTGATGTTGTTCAGGTTGCCTTCCAGTTGGGTATAGCCGGTAATGATGGCTTGGGCTTCCTCTATTGCCAAATCATCTGTACCTGTGGCGGTGATGCGGAACATGTATTGGATGGCTGAACAGGTTTGGTTGATGGTGATGAGGCCGTTGGAACCGCCTGAAATCCAGTTGCCGAAGTTCAAGTTTTCGTCAGCTATGCGGTAGAATACCTCGTAAGAAGTGGTGCTGCTTTGGGCCAGGATGAAGTTCAGCTCCTGGACATTCTTCATAGGAGAGCCTATGTCGAAAGGTAAGGAGATGTAGCAGGACTTTTTCACCTTGGCGTCGCCAGTGACAATCGGGGCGTAGCGCATATCATTGACGATGCTGCCCGAGAGGACTTGTCCACCAGAGTAGAAGAGATTGCCGCCCAAGGCACAGGCGGCACCGGAATAGGTGCGTACAGGGAGGACTGTGTTTGCGGTAGTCCAGCTGAGGGTGTTGCCGTCCAAGTAGGTATAGTAAATCTGATTGCTGGGCAATTCGGCAGTCATACCACCGATGACGGCGAGGAAGCCATTGGTGCAAACGGCACTGTGCCCGCTGAGAGCCACAGGCATTGCGGCACTTGTGCTCCACGAGAGGCTGCCGCTGAGGTTGACAGTGGCACAGTATACGGTATTGGTCAAGGCTCCGGTCGCATCGTGCCCGCCGGTGACGTAGATTTTCGAGTCGTAAGAGGCTATGGAATGTCCGCAGCGAGCTTCAGGCAAGCTGGAAACCTCACTGATGGATCCAAGAGCACCGAAGGCATTCGGCTTGATGCGATACACCTTATTAGAGACGGCATTTTCATCGTCAGTGTTGGCACCGCCAATCAGGTAGATATTCCCATGAACGGCTATGGCTTTGGCACCCCACAAGGGTTGGGGGAGTTGGAAAGAAGCCTCGTGCCATTCGCTTATCCAGTCGGTACCCGGTTCAAGCCAGGCGTAGTAGATTTTGTTGCTGACCCCTTCGTCGTTCTTGCCACCCATGACGATAAGGCATTGCTGGGTAGCTACGACTGCTGGATTGACCAAAGCGACAGGTAGATCATCCAAGGAGGTCCATGAGGAGATGCCTGAAGCTTGCAGCGAGGCACGGTGGACGCTACCTACTGGAATGTCGCCGTTGTAACCTCCAACACTGAACACATAGTTCTCCCAAGTAACCAACTCATGGTTCATCAAATCTTCAGGAAGACCGGTGGTGGCATAAAAGTTATCAATGCCGGTCATTTTCGATTGCAAGGAAACTTGGTCGTCTTCAATGATGACGTTCTGTCCGGTTCCGCACAGGAACTCGTCGGTGGTGGATTGGGTCAAAGTGACCTGAGCCATGCTCACTGAGGCGAAGGCCGTCAGAAGGGCTGCGATGAGTAAGGATTTAGTTTTCATATCGTATTTATTTTGGATTGTGCTGCTTTTTATGTTTTCATGGATTTGCCCACTACTATCAGCCCGCAAAGTTAAGACTTTTTCTTGGTTTTACAATAGTATTGTAAATGATTTGAAAAACAAAGTTGATGATTTGAGGCCCTATTAAATCGTAATAGGGTATGAACTGCCGGTAGGTAGGGCATGGGAAGCAAGCAGTCAGGGATTCGGGAGGAATCAGGCAGGGAGCGTGAGGGAAGCAAGCAGGGGTGTCGGCGGGCGGGGCAAAAAAACACCCCGCCCGCCGAACGTAGTTTCGGCGGGCGGGGATGACATTCGCGGCGGTCGCCGCGAACCCTTTTTAAGAGGTTAGCTTATTCAGCGGCGTGCTCGCACTTGTGGCCTTCTTCACCTTCGTGCTGGCACTTGTGTTCGCCTTCGCCTTTGCAGCAGCCCTTTTCACCTTCGTGGCAGCCACCCATGCGTTTCATGATGAGCTCCTTTTGCTCGTCAAGGCTAACGTTGGCGAAGTTTTCCCAAGCGGCCTTCATCTCGGCGCACTTCTTTTCGCACTCGGCCTTTTGCTCTTCAGTCATCTCAGCCATTTCCTTGCAGACTTCCTCGCCAGCGGCTTTCATTTCTTCCATCTTGGCTTCCATTTCAGCATCCATGGCATTGAAGATCTCGGCAGCCTTGTTGTTCAGTTCGGCTTTGGCCTCGTCGGTCATCTCGTCCCACTTGGCATACTCTTCTTTCAGAGCGTGCATGGGGCAGTTGTGCTCTTCCTCGACGACAGGAGCCTGTTCCTCGACGGCGGGAGCCTGAGCGGGGGCTTCCTCTTGCTTAGGAGTGTTGTTGCAGGCCACCATAAAGAGGCTGGCCAAACCTAAAGTTAAGAATAACTTCTTCATTTTGAGTGTTTTTTGATTGTTTGTTGATAGATTTTTTTTGTTGTTTTCGCTTGAAAAAGTGTGCAAAAGTACGAATTATTTCAATGGCATCTCAAAAAATATGTTTTTTGGCGAAAAAATCTTTTTATAATAAGGTTGTTTATTTGACGGGGAATGCCTAATTTTGCAGCCCAAATTGCGAACGCTAAAAACACAATTCATATCTCAAAAAAACCAATCAAATATGGCAGAAAAGAAATTTTTGACATGCGATGGTAACCAGGCTGCGGCCCATGTTGCCTACATGTTCAGTGAAGTGGCCGCCATTTATCCTATCACTCCGTCGTCGCCGATGGCCGAGTATATCGATGAATGGGCTGCTAAAGGTCAGAAGAACATCTTTGGCGAGACCGTCAAAGTCGTTGAAATGCAATCCGAAGCCGGTGCCGCCGGTGCCGTTCACGGTTCGCTGCAGGCTGGTGCCCTGACCACTACCTATACGGCCTCCCAAGGTCTGTTGCTGATGATTCCGAATATGTATAAGATCGCCGGTGAGCTGCTTCCGGGCGTGTTCCACGTCTCGGCTCGTGCCCTCGCCGCTCAAGCCTTGTCCATCTTCGGTGACCACGCCGACGTGATGAGTGCCCGTCAGACGGGCTTCGCCATGCTGGCCACCAGCAGCGTCCAGGAAATCATGGATCTTGCCCCTGTGGCACACCTCGCCGCCATCGAAGGCCGCGTCCCGTTCCTCCACTTCTTCGACGGTTTCCGTACCTCTCACGAAATCCAGAAAGTCGAAGCCGCTGATATGGAGAAACTCCGCAAACTCGTCAACCAAAAGGCTTTGAAGGAATATCGCGACAGAGCCCTCAATCCTGAGCATCCTGTCACGCGCGGCACTGCCCAAAATCCTGACATCTACTTCCAGACCCGCGAGTTGCAAAACAAGTACTATGACGCTCTGCCCGACATCGTGGCCAAGTACATGAAGCAGATGACCAAGATCACGGGTCGTCAATATGCTCCGTTCGTTTACTACGGCGCTCCCGATGCCACCGACATCATCATCGCCATGGGCTCCATCAATGACGTCATCAAGACCGTCATCGACAAGGAGAACAAGGCGGGCAAGAAGCTCGGCCTCATCACCGTGCACCTCTATCGTCCTTTCAGCGTGAAGTACCTCATGGACGTCATGCCGAAGACCGTGAAGCGCATCTGCGTCCTCGACCGCACCAAGGAACCCGGCGCCAATGGCGATCCGCTCTACCTCGACGTTGTCGAAGCCTTCAAGGACTGCCCCTACAAGCCTTTGATTATCGGTGGCCGCTACGGTCTGTCGTCAAAGGACACCACACCGGCTCAGGTGCTTGCCGTCTACAAGAACCTCGCTGCCGACAAACCGATGAACCAGTTCACCGTGGGTATCAAGGACGACGTCACCCGTCGTTCGCTCAAGGTCGGTAAGGAAATCTCCATCCTGCCGAAGGGCACGTTCGAAGCCAAGTTCTACGGCCTCGGCGCTGACGGTACCGTGGGTGCCAACAAGAACTCCATCAAGATTATCGGTGACAACACCAACAAGTACAGCCAAGCCTACTTCGACTACGACTCGAAGAAGTCCGGCGGTTACACCTGTTCGCACCTGCGTTTCGGCGACCAGCCCATCCTGGCTCCTTACCTCGTCGGCACACCCGACTTCGTGGCTGTCCACGTCCCGAGTTACCTGCGCAAGTACGACTGCCTCCGTGGCCTGAAGAAGAACGGCACGTTCCTCTACAACTCGCCTTGGAGCGTTGAAGAGACCAAGAAGCATCTTCCCGACTACGTGAAGAAGTATCTGGCCCTCAATAATATTAATATGTATATCATCGACGCCACGAAGATCGCCGCTGAGATTGGTTTGGGCAACCGCACCAACACCATCCTCCAGAGCGCCTTCTTCAAGATTTCGGGCGTCATTCCTTACGACCTGGCCGTCGAGCAGATGAAGAAGTTCATCGTGAAGAGCTATGGCAAGAAGGGTGAGGACATCGTCAATATGAACTACGCTGCCGTTGACCGTGGTGGTGAAATCACCAAGGTTGAGATTCCCGCCGAGTGGGCCAACCTCGACTGCACTACCGACTTCGTCTTCGAGCACAACGACAACGATCCCGAGTTTATTAATAAGGTGATGCGCCCGATGGTCGCCCAGTGCGGCAACGACCTGCCCGTGAGCGCCTTCAAGGACATCGTTGATGGTACCTTCCCGGCTGGCACCACCGCTTACGAGAAGCGTGGTGTGGCCACTGTCGTTCCTGAGTGGAATTCCGCCAACTGTATCCAGTGCAACCAGTGCTCGCTGGTTTGCCCGCACGCCGCTATCCGTCCCGTCGTGATGACTGACGACGAACTGAGCAAGGCTCCGAACGGCATGGCTGCTATCAACATGAAGATGCCGAAGGAACTGGCTGGAATGCACTTCCGTATGCAAGTCTCCGTCATGGACTGCACCGGTTGCGGCAACTGCGCCGACGTGTGCCCCGCCAAGGAGAAGGCTTTGGTGATGAAACCGTTCGAAAGCCAGCTTGGCGAAGCCGAGAACTGGGAGTACAGCCAGAAGCAAGTCACTTACAAAGACAACCTCATCGACAAGTACAGCACTGTCAAGAACAGCCAGTTTGCACAACCGCTGTTTGAGTTCTCGGGTGCTTGCGCCGGTTGCGGTGAGACACCTTATATCAAGACCATCACCCAACTCTTTGGTGAGAGCATGATGGTGGCCAACGCTACAGGTTGCTCGTCCATCTATGGCGGTTCCGCTCCTGCAACGCCTTACTGCAAGAACTACCGCAGTGGCAAGGGTGTGGCATGGGCCAACTCCCTGTTTGAGGACAACGCCGAGTTCGGTCTCGGTATGGCCACCGCTACCCGCAAGATGCGCGACCGCGTCGAACGCATCATGAAGGAAGCCATCGCCGAGTGCGAGTGCTGCACGGGTGAGCTGAAGAAGCTCTTCCAGGCTTGGATCGACAACCGCGAAGACGGTGTGAAGACCGCCGAGCTGGCGCCTCAGATCCTGAAGGCCTGCGAGAAGTGCGGCTGCGACTACTGCAAGCAAATCATCGACCTCAAGGATCATCTGGTCAAGAAGAGCCAGTGGATCTTCGGTGGTGACGGTTGGGCTTATGATATCGGCTTCGGTGGTCTGGACCATGTGCTGGCCAGCGGCGAAGATGTTAACGTCCTCGTCCTCGATACCGAGGTGTACTCCAACACGGGTGGTCAGAGCTCGAAAGCTACGCCTGCCGGTGCTGTCGCCAAGTTTGCTGCCTCAGGTAAGAAGGTGCGCAAGAAAGACCTCGGCATGATTGCCAAGAGCTATGGCTACGTCTATGTGGCTCAGGTCGCCATGGGCGCTTCGCAAGCCCAGTATTTCAAGGCCATCAAGGAAGCTGAGGCTTATCCGGGCCCGTCGCTGGTGATTTGCTACGC
>CAMYYB010000006.1 GCA_947303335.1 uncultured Bacteroidales bacterium
GATAGGTAAGGCTGTGTTGACTGAAAGCGGTTGCTCCAAGCAGTAAGCCGACAAGACAAAGTAAAATCTTCTTCATAGGTTGTTATTGTTGATTAGACGGCAAAAATACAAAACATAGCTTAAATGCTCAATAAGCAAACACCGATTCATCCATACCTTCGTTTATGCGGATGTCCTCGAAATGAATGGAAGTGACATCACCGTTAGCTTCCATCAGCTGGACGCGACTGATGATGTTGGTCTTTTTGTTGAAGTGGAACACCAACTGACTGAACATCCGCTTCATATCACGGCGTTTAGGGGTCATCTCGGCTTTCCAAAAGGTATCATCGTCAGTGAGAACGACATCAAACACCGTCGGGTCGAACAGCTTCTGGCCCGAGGCACTGCCCATCACGATGTTCACGATACCTTGATACATTCTGCCTGCATTGCCTTCAAGCACCTCGGTCTTTCCTTCAATCACCTTGACGATATGTTCGCCATTGACAACGAGAGCGAACGGAAAGGGTGTGAGGTATTCCCAGCGCAAGCGATCGGGCGAGACAAAATGCATCGTACCTTCAGAAACAGAAGGCTCGGCCAGTATCGTTGAGGTCTTCTCCTGAACGAACCGGCATTGCATGGTCTGCATCGAAGCGGCAGCTTCCGTCAGCGTAGCCATCAACTGTTGGCTTTGGGCCTCAGTCAAGGAGGTTTGGGCAGTAACGCTTAAGCCCAAGGCGACTATCAGAAGGGATATCCACAGTCTTTTCATCTTATTTCATGATTAGGAAACACCCCAACACTACAAGAACCAGACCAATCCAACGGGAGAAAGGGATGCTTTCGCCAAAGACAAGCCAGGCAGCTATCATGCCAAAGACGAAAGAGAGGCTGGTAAGAGGATAAGCCTGACTAAAGGGGAACCTTTTCAGGATATAGAGCCAAAGAACCGTAGCCACACTAAAGCTAATGCCGCAGGCCAACAGCCACCAATCGACCAGCACCGACTTGAAATAAGCCCATGTCCATTCGAACTTGCCCAATTGCTTCAACGCTAACTTGAGCAGCACCTGTCCTCCTGAGAGAAAGAGCGTCTGTAGAGCCACCAATCCAAATAATTTCCACATAATCAAGCCTCCAATAGGGTTAATGAAACATTCTTACCGTCGGAACGGTTATAAAGTAGGATACACTTCGGCTGCTTGTCGCTGGCTTCCTTGGGATTCACAAACAACGAAGCCGGTACACGACCCGTGTTGAGGCATTGTGCTGCCACGTAGAAGCCCAATCCTGAAGAAGTGAAGCTCTCCCCGAAGAGGTGTTTGTATTTCAAAAGAGGCTTGTCGCCGAAGAGGGTCTGGGTCTCTTGCTGATATGCCTCGTCGTTAGTGTAGTTGCCGCTAATACCGGTGAAGATGAAGTCAACATCGTTGAGGGTTTTACCTGCGGAATGAAGCAATTTTGTGACTGCATCCATAAGGGTATCCATCTTGGGTTGATGGAGAATTTGGAAGCCAGTGAGTTTACATAGGGGTTGTATGTCTGGATGGCTTCGTGGTTCCTCCTCGCAATGGCACGAAGCAGCCAATACTATTGAAACGGCTGACTCGCCACAACGTTCCTCGTCCTTACCCATCATGCCGCCTTTCTTCAGGATGTGGTAGAAGGTTTCTGTCAACTCATCGTGTCCTCCCACCATGGCAGAGTTGATCTTACCAGACTGTAACTGCAGCCAGGCATCCTGCAAGGCACTATCAAACGAGATACTTTTGTGTGAATAGGTGGCATTGTAGCCGTGATTCTTGGTCTGGATAGCCACCAACGAGCTGATGGTATTGTGGGTCGACTGCATGAAATACGTAGGTTTCAGCAGGTGTTCGCCTTCTTTTGAAAGAGCATCGAGGAATAACTCGGTATTCTCTATGCAGCCGTAGCCTGTCCCTGTGATAATCGCATCGACGGTCTCCAAACCAGAGGCTCTCAAGGCTTCTTTTGAAGTAGCTACAGCACGTTTCAGAATCTTGCCCATACGACGCGCCTCGATGGGTGAGACGTATTCTTTGAAGCTTGGGTCTATGGAACGGACAAAAGGTTCGCTATAGTGAACAGGCTCGTCCATCCATGCCTCGCTGAGGGGTTGTTGGAGGGAAATTTGCTTGGCGGAAAGGATGTAGATGGTTGCTGAGCTTGTCGAAGCACCTTTATTCTGGGTTGGCCCTTCGACAGGCTCAGGGACCTTAACGCTGGAGAGCAACACCGACGAATCATTCCCACCGAAGCCGAAAGCATTGCACAACACGTGTCTGAGCTCTTTTCTTGTGGGTTGCGTAACAGGTATAATACCGTCTTCCATCGGCTGCGACCAATGGAGATTGATGGGTAGGAATCCATGCTGCAAAGCCAGTATGCTGAATACCGCCTCGATAGAGCCAGAGGCACTTGTGGTATGTCCCGTGAAAGGTTTGGTAGACGAGACAGGGGGTACCTTTTCACCAAAGAGCCGCTTCATCGCCTGACTCTCGCTGGTATCGTTGTTGGGTGTTCCTGTACCGTGTGCGTTGATATAGTCGATTTCTGAGGGCTGTATTTCGGCTAACTTCAAAGCCTCTTTCATGGCACGATAGGCTCCCTCGCCATCAGGTGAAGAGGCCGTTTGATGGTAAGCGTCACAAGCGTTACCGTAACCCGATAACAGGGCTTGGGGGTTCACACCGCGCCGTTTCGCGCTTTCCTCCGATTCCAATACGAGATAAGCAGCTCCTTCGCCCAGATTGAGTCCGTTGCGGGTGGCATCGAATGGTCTACTGGGCTGGGGGTCGAGAATCATCAGCGAGTTGAAGCCATTGAGGTGAAACTTACTAAGGCACTCACTACCTCCTACCACAACAATGTCAGCCTCACCACAACGAATCATATTGGCACCTAAGATGATGGCATTGGCTGCTGAGGAACAGGCGGTAGACAAGGTGGTCATAAAGGCAAACTTCCCAAAATGATGGGCTATCATCTCAGAACAGCTACCGCAGTCATGAGCCGCTATATACTCCTTGTGAGCCTCGCTGCTGATAAAGTCAAGATAAAACTGCTCGCTCATATCCATACCACCTACAGTGGTACCTGAGACAAAGCCCACCTGTGGCAACAGCTCAGGACTCAGCCCTGCATCGTGCAAAGCCTCCTCCAAGGCCAGCATTCCCATCAAGGCGGTACGTGTGGTGATTGCCTCATCGGCAATACCCAAACGCTGGCGCATCTCGGCATCGGTGAGTTTCACCTCGCCTACGGGAAACTCCTTATGCTCCGTCTTGAGGTATTTCAGCAGACCCACGCCTGAGCGACCGCTAAGCAAAGCCTCCAAGGTCTCTGCCTTATTGTTGCCTATCGCTGAGACAACTCCCGCTCCTGTAATCAGAATCGGCTTCATTGCTTATTTTGTGCGGTTCTTTGAGATAAAGTCAGCCATCACAGCCACCGACTTGAAGATTTCCTTTCCTTGGTTGGGGTCTTGCAACTTGATGCCGTAGTTCTTTTCCATCAGCACAATAAGTTCGAGTGCATCGATGGAATCAAGACCGAGACCTTCGCCAAAAAGTGCTGCATTTTCATCAATGTCTTCTGGGGTCATATCTTCAAGGTTCAATGCCTCTATGATTTGTTGTTTCAGGGTGTAGATAAGTTCGTCCATGATTGTGTATTTTGAGATTTGAGAATTCAAATTTAAGATTTAAAGATTAAGAATATTTGGGCTTCGAAGTGGTTTTCGTCTGTACAGTCAAGCCAGCCTCCGAGGATGCTCTGGGTCTGCGGGTCTTGGAAGGTGTTTTCCAACTGTCTTGATATGATATTAGGGTCATTGTTCTCGATGACGAGAAACAAGGTCTCACCGTAGTATTTGTTCCTTATGGCTATTTCACCCGTCACGATGTTTGGGAGCGTGTAGACAAAAGCCGCTGGACTGGGATAAAAGTTTTCAGGATCTTGTATGGTGGCTTGATAGGTAGTATCGGCTTGCAAAGAGGCATTGCGATTAAAGAAAACCACGGCCCGATCTTCACGAGGAACAAAACGTTCAGCCCCTTCGACCTGCAGCAACAGCTCGGAAGCCACAAAGCCCAACCTGCAGAGGGTGTCCATCTTGAAGAACTTGGGGTAGTCGCCTATATGCTTGCGATACAACTCGGTGAGCAGGGCTGCACCCTTCTCCTGATGGCTCAAAACTTTTCCGTCGACCACAACACTTTCAGGGGTAATATGTACAGTATGCTGCATCATAACTCACCTCCTTTCGCCATCAGCAGAGCTGCATTGCAACCTCCGAAACCTGAGAGCAATTTGATGAAAGCATGTTTTTCTGTTGTTTGGTTCTGGTTGGAAAGCACCAAAGGATGGGTGACACCAATGGTTTCAAAACCTTTGGTGGCTAATATCGTATGGTCGTCAACAGCCTGCATCGAAAGAATCGTCTCCAAGATACCTGCGGCTCCCATCGTATGGCCATAGTAGCCTTTCAGTCCGTTGACGGGAATATTGGAAAGTCCAGCCCTTTCAATGGCTACCGATTCCATTTCGTCGTTATAGAGCGTAGCGGTACCATGAGCGTTGATGAAGGCAATCTTATCAGGACTCACATCATCAAGCACAGCCTGTAAGGCTCTGTAACTTCCTTCTCCCGTTCGTGACGGACCGCTGATATGGTTGGCATCGTTACGAATGGCTCCACGAATGGCGACCCAGTCTGTATCTTCAACTTGGTCTTTCCGAGTGTAAATGATTGTCGCAGCAGCATCACCAAGATTCAAACCGCAACGCTGAGCATCGAAAGGCTTGCAGGGTTCCACAGAAAGTGCCTTGAACGACTGGAAACCCGACACAATGAAAACCGACTGCACATCGGCACCTACTGTAATGACATAGTCAAAATGTCCACTTTCCAGCTCACGCATCGCTTGTATTTGCGCACATACACCAGAGATGCAGGCATTGGAAACGACTATGGGAGTGTTGGGGTTATGGAAGTAGTCCGTCATTTGCTTTGCAGCCATTCCCAAACGGACACGCTCTTTTGGAAATCCCGTCTCACGCTTATCTAATAGGAACACATTGCCTTTTGTGGTAGAGAGAATAAACAACACCTTTTCAGAACTCGGGTCGATGTCGGTAGGCTCCAAAGCCTTTGCTGCAGAAAGAATGATCATCTTCTCAAAGAAGGTATACGCTTCATCAAGATGCCACTGTGTTGCCATTTCGTTGACTGCCTCACGAGGCATCAATGAGGCTGTAAAAGGCTCAGGAAGGTTCCACAAACCATCATGACGTTTCAGCTCAGAACGACCCGCTTTCACAGTTGTGTAATTCTCAGCTGTGCTTATGCCCAAGGGGGAGATAATATTGTCTGACACTTTGACAATCATACGTCCACTATTCTTGCAATTCCATGTTCGTTGATGCGATTTTCATATTGGCCTGTGCTATGGTTTCGTCTCCGCATCGGATAACAGCATTCGCGAGGGTAATTTGGAAAAGTTCCTCGATTACCTTTACCGTAGTGACGATATGTTCGCCGACTTTCGGGGTACACAAAACCTCAAAATTGCTGACGGCACCTATCACTCCTATCTTTACCTTCTCCCCCCTGCACAGGTTGATGTAACCGATGCGGGCAGCACAAGTTTGGGCCATATTTTCCATCAGACCGCTGGCTGAGAAACGACCCTCTGCAACAAAAACATTATCCTTTCGCACCTCAAACTCCGTAACTGTAGTCAACATATCACACGACACCAAACGGTCAATCATCACAAAAGGCGGCCTTTGCGGTATCAGTTCTTTCAAAGTGAAGTCTTCAATCGCTCTCATGACTTCCAAAAGTTATAATAGTTAAACCATTGCGTAGGATAACGACGCACAATAGCCTCTAACCGCTCGGCAAAGCTTTGGGCCAATTGGGCCATTTGCTCACGTTTGCCGGCTTGTGGGTCACAGGTGACCTCTTGAACGTATGCGCGGTATTTCCGCAAGCCTTCTTTCATCACAAAAACAGCCAATGCCGGAACATTCTTCTGCACCACCATTGCGAAAGCACCCAATGGGAAGCAAGCTTTCTCGCCAAAAAACTGACAGTCGACACTCTTCTGTGAGCCAAAGATACGGTCGGCAGGCAGACTGACAATTTCTCCATTTTCCAAAGCCGCATTGACGGCAAACAGATGAGAGAGATCCTCTCTCACAGGTATCATGCTGATATTGTTTTGCGATAAGATCCGCTGACGGTTTTCCATTACCGTTTCCGTCTCACCTGCAAACACCAATGCGTTGAATCTTTTTGATTTGGAATGCAGCATATAACCCGCCATCTCATAGTTGCCCACATGACTGCTCAGCAAAATAAACCCTTCCGGTTGGGCTTCCAGTGCATTCATCAAAGGCAAGCCATCAATGTCGAAATGATATTTCTTGCCTGCATACGCCCCAAAACGGTCGAGAATAATCTGTCCGAAACAAAAATGGTTGGCATAGACCGACCCAAACGACTTCCATCGACTATAGCCCATCCGTTTACGGAAGAAACTATACATAGCCTGATAGCCCTTTCTGTTGAAAAGCATATAGAAAGGCACCACAAAAGCCATTACACCATAGAGCAGCCACAAAGGAAGCAAGCGGAACATCGCAATCAGCGAACGCTGCATCCAGGGCTGTCCATCAGTCTTTCCCGACCATTCTTTATGTTGCAGGGCGTCAGCCATTCTTGGTTAGGCTATCTTTCTTTCAATGTAGTCACAAAAGTCGCTGAAAGTTTTCACTGGACCCATCTCTTCGGTCTTCATCTTGAAACCGAAGGTCTTTTCGACAATCACCACGATATCCACGAAATCAAGGCTGTCAATGCCAATATCTTCTTTCAAACGGGCTTCGGGGGTAATCTTTTCTTCGTCCATCTCAAGGTCTTCCACGAGGAACGCCTTGACTTTTTCTTCTATTTCTTGTCTGTTCATATTGGGTATTTAATAATTAGATTTTTTGCAAACCATGATGCTGTGTCCATAGCCTAAGTTATCGTGAATCGTTTCAATTTCTAATCCTGCTTTTTCCACCAGACATTTCATGTCATCGCTATGATACATTTTGCTGTTACCATTGGCCATAGTGGTGAAATATAAGCTCGTCATCGTGAGGCAGAAAGCCGCTGTTTCATATCGTTGACGATCCCAAAACGTTTCCATGATATACAGGCGGCTGTTGCTGTCCATGATATTGGCAGCCCGACTCACAATGCTGACAATCTCATCCTCACCGAAACAGTCGAGGAATTGGCTCATCCAAATGATGTCGTAATGATGGTTTGTGGGAAAGTCCTGCGAAGCATCCAACAGGTTCATTCCATAGCCGTCAATGCGATCGGCACCAGGTTTTTCAGCAATATTGCGACGCATCATTTCCAATTGTTGGGGCAAATCCACAATCGTCACCTTCACCTCCTTATCAAACTCCACGCATTGCAAGGCCCAACGACCTGTGTTGCCTCCTACATCAAGCAAGGTCTTAGGTTGGTTGGCAAACACAACTTCCAACGCTTGTTGGAACGAACAGTCGCTGTAGAAGTGGTCGAAACCAAACCAGCTCTTTTGCACTTGGGGAGGCAACTGCGATAGACCCTCATATATTGTAGGCCAGGAACCAAAATGCTCCAAACCAACAGGACGACCTTCTTTCAGGCACTCCTCCAATCGGAACCATCCTTCGTAGTTTACATCGTGGTTGAATTCGGTGTTCACTTGGGTCGCTACGTCCGTGAGAAAAAACCAACCCGTTTTACTCAGCATATATCGGTCGGTCTCAGTGTCAATCAGTACGGTGCCTATACTCAGGCTTGCTTCCAACAACACTTTGGCGGCATAGTTACTGATGCTTGCTTTTTCAGCTATCTCAGCTTCTGTCATTCCTTTGTCGCTGTTGCGTAGCAGCTCCAATACGCCGAACTTCTTCATCAAGCGAGTCACTTGAAACACGACAGGTCCCCAGGCAATCCATTGCGCTTGAGCCTGTGCTTCACGGGCGGTAAGATGTTCCTTGCTGTAGGCTTCTTTTAATACAGGGGTAAGATGCATTGGGTGTATTTGTTTGGATAGATAATTACATTTTTTTGATGATTAATGCACTATTGGTTCCTCCAAAACCGAAGGAGTTGGAAAGGATGATATTCAATGCTTTATCAGTAGTTTTATTGACAATATTGAGTCCTTCTGAGTATTCATCGGGATGTTCGAAGTTGATATTGGGGGCAATGAAACCGCCTTGCATCATGAGGATACTATAGACGATTTCGGAGGCACCCGCCATCCAACATTCATGTCCCGTCATCGACTTGGTTGAAGATATGGGCGTTTGGGTAGAACCGAAAAGCCGTTTCAAAGCCAAAGCTTCAAACATATCGCCTTGAGGTGTTGAGGTGGCATGAGCGTTGACGTAGTCTATGTCTTCTGCCTGTACTCCTGCTTCTTTCATGGCTCGACTCATTGCACGGAAGCAACCGTCCTCGCTGGGTTGAGAGATATGGCTCTCGCCGTTGGAAGAGAAACCGTAGCCACAGACCTCAGCCAAAATGGTTGCACCACGAGCCACAGCATGATCATAGTCCTCAAGCACTAAAGCGGCAGCACCACCACTGGGAACGAGACCGTCTCTATCACGGTCGAAAGGACGCGAGGCTTTAGTAGGTTCATCAACACGGGTTGAAAAGGCGCTGATGCCGTCAAAGCTACCCATAGAGAGGTAGTTGGTCTCTTGTGCTCCACCACAAAGCACCATATCCTGCAATCCATTACGGATGAGCATTGCACCCAAACCGATGGAATGTGAACCGCTGGCGCAGGCGGCACTAATGGTCATATTGATGCCCTTCAGGTGGAAGATGGTGGAAAGGTTCATCGTCACCGTAGAATTCATCGACTGAAAGATAGCTGCCGAACCTACCAAAGTGGTGTCGTGCTTCTCCATAGTGGTCTCATGCGACTTAATAACCGCTTGTGCGGATGAATCATTACCAAATAATACACCTACTTCGTTATTAAGCAGATAGTTGTCGTCAACACCTGCCTGTTTGAAAGCTTCCAACGTGGCCATATAAGCGTATTCGCCCTCTTCGGCCAAATACATACGGAGTTTACGGTCGAGCACGCCTTTCAGCTGGGGTTTTTCTACTATACCTGTCAATGGAGAACGATACCCATATTCTATGCGCTGTGGGTCAATGCCAATGCCTGAGCGACCTTCACGCAATGAGGTTGCGACTTCTTCTTGGTTCTTTCCCAAACACGACCAAATGCCTATTCCAGTAATTACAACTCTTCTCATGTATAGAGTCCTCCGTTGATTGAAATAACTTGTCCTGTGATATAAGCCGCTTCATCCGAAGCGAGGAATGAGGTCAAAGCTGCCACTTCCTCTGGTTTTCCGAAACGTCCCAAAGGAATGAGTTTCTTCAGTTCTGCCTCATTGAGTTCCTTGGTCATATCGGTAGCGATGAAACCCGGAGCAATTGCATTGACAGTCACCTTGCGGGCGGCTACCTCTTGGGCTAAAGCTTTGGTGGCTCCTATAAGAGCGGCTTTTGCAGCGGAATAGTTGGTCTGTCCAGGAAGACCTTTTATTCCTGATAATGAAGTCATATTGATAACACGTCCGTTGCGGTGGGTCATCATGTCTTTCAACAAGCGACGTGTGATGAAGAAGAATCCGTTCAAAGTAGTATCAAGCACACGGTTCCACTGCTCATCCTGCATAAAAACCATCAGGTTGTCCTGACGGATGCCCGCATTGTTGACCAAAACAGAGATATAATCCTCAGAGTGGGCGTTCTGCCACGATTCAAGGGCGGCTTCTATGGCTTTTGGGTCGGAGACATCGAAAGGCAGTAATTCTCCTGTACTTCCAGCCTCTTGTATTTGTTTCAAGGTATCTTCGGCAGCCTCTTGGTTCGACTGGTAGTTGATAATAACGGCGAAACCGTCTTTTGCTAACCTCAAAGCGATAGCTTTACCTAAACCACGTGAGGCACCGGTGATAAGTGCATATTTCATGACTTCAATTTCAATGGGTTAGTTTTCAAATAATTCTCCACATTGGCAATGTCCTTGTAGAACGGTGTGTCCTCGATGAACAACGGCACCATCTCACGTATCTTATCGTAGATTTTTCGCGAAGTGGGAGCTAATTTATCAGTAATCTTGAGACAGTCAGTAGCTTGAGCCAATGCAATATACTGAATAGCCATTACTTGGAAACAGTTTTCCACCACTTGCTTGCAGAGCAAAGCGCTGTTGGTACCCATACTGACAATATCCTGGTTGTCGTTGTTATTTGGAATACTGTGTACATAGTTGGGCATTGCTAAAGTCTGACACTCTGCTGTAGTTGAAGTGGCAGTAAACTGGCAAGCTTGCATACCATAGTTCAAGCCCAGCGTACCAAGGTTGAGAAAAGGCGGCAGGATACCATTGATGCGGTCGTGGAAAAGATAATTGAGCTGACGCTCAGCCGTCATACATAGACGCACAAGGGCAATTTTCACCTTGTCCTCTTCCAAGGAGATATAATCACCGTGGAAGTTGCCACCATGATAGACATATTCGGTTTCAGGATCAACGATAGGATTATCGCAAGCTGAGTTGAGTTCGTCCTCAAGGATTTGACGGGTATATTGCAAAGTGTCATAAATAGGACCGAGAATCTGCGGCGTACAGCGCAACGAATAATATGCCTGTACCTTGTGTTCAAACACCTTTACATCAGAATGTCCGTAGTCGTACAATTCATGGGCGCGTTTCTTGAGACATTGCGAACCTGCTGAGAGTTCGCGCATACGACGAGCCATCACCTGCTGACCTTCATGATGACGGCAATTGTTTTCTCCTTCCGACATATAATCATCGAACGAAGAAGCTATCTCATTCATCCAGACAGCTGCAAGGGTTGCCCAATCGAGTAGGGTCTCTGCGTGAAATTGGTTGATGACACTGATGCCTGTCATTACGGAAGTGCCGTTGGTGATGGAAAGTCCCTCTCGGATATGCATCTTCAAAGGCTCAAGACCGTTTTCTTTCATTACCTCAACTGTCGGTCTCCATCGGCCTTTGTAGTGTACTTCTCCTTCGCCAATGAGACAAAGGGCAATATGGGCTAACTGCACTAAGTCGCCGCTGGCACCCACGCTACCGTGCATGGGGATAAAAGGATAAATATCGCGATTGATAAACTCAACAAGATTCTTCACCACATCAGTATGCACACCCGATCGGCATTGTAACACCGTTCCCAAACGGGCTATCATTGCCGACTTCACATAAATATCATCCAAAGGCTCACCCGCACCTGTGGAATGACTGCGGATAATATTATATTGTAAGTCCGTTAGGTATTGGTCATCCACCCGCCATTGCGCCATAGGACCGAAACCTGTGTTGATGCCATAGATAACTTTCTCAGCCGCAAACTTCTCCAAAAAACGGTAGCAAACTTCTACACGGTCTATCCAATCTGAAGAGACCTGTAAATTTTCCCCGGAATAGAGTATTTTTTCAACTTCATCAAGGGTGATTCTGTCTTTCAGTGTTACCATTGGGATACTATTCCTTTTATATATTATAATTATAAGGCGCAAAAATAGAAAAAAAAACAATGTGTTATTTTATTTCCTATCTTTGACCCCCGAAAACTGACTCATAATGACCGAGAATAACAACAAATGGTTAGTGGTAGTCAACCCAAAAGCCTCTGTGGGAAAGTCTGGAAAAGACTGGCCTTTGATAAAGGATTTACTTGTTAAAGAGGGTATTGAGTTCGAAGCTATACTGACCGAATATCCAAGACATGCTATTGAAATCGTTAGAGACGCTATCGTTGAGAAAGGCTATCGCAAGTTTATCGCTGTGGGTGGCGACGGTACCAACAATGAAGTAATCAACGGCATTTTCACCCAAGATCAAATTCCCACCAACGAAATCACTATGGGTGTTATTCCCATAGGAACGGGAAACGACTGGCGGCGTACTTTTAACATCCCTCTGGAATACGACAAAGTCATCAAAATCATCAAGGCTGGACACACTTTTGCACACGATATCGGCAAACTGTCCTATTATAACAACGGCGATACATGCATACGTTATTTCCTTAATGCTGCCGGAACGGGACTGGACGAGATGGTGTGTCATTCGACTAACCTTATGAAGCAAAAAGGCAAGGGTGGCACTATCCGCTATCTCATCAGTTTGGTGAAGTGTATGTTGACCTATAAAATTACTCATATTCGACTTACTGTTGATGATGAATTGGTCTTCGATGACTATATCTTGAACCTTTCCATTGGTAACGGACGTTACAATGGAGGCGGTATGATGACGATGCCCAATGCTGTTCCCAACGATGGTTTGTTCGATGTCACCGTTATCAAGAAAGTCTCTATGCTCAAGTTTGCCGCCAATGTCAAAAATGTCTATGACGGTACTTTCATCAAGAAAATTAATGAGGTGAAAACTTTCCGTGGACGAAAAATAAAGATTGTTTCCATCCCGCCTCATTCTTTGTTGGTGGAAACAGAAGGTGAAAACCTCAACAATTCTCCCTTTGAATTTGAGATGCTCACCAAGTCTATTAATATGATAGTTCCTAAGAAACATAAATTCTAAATCATTGGATTTTAAATCTTTAAATCTTAAATATCATGATTAACATCGATCAAGTCAATTTCGAAAACAAGCGCGTGGTAATCCGCGTTGATTTCAATGTCCCGTTGGACGACAACTTCAACATTACTGACGACACCCGTATGCGTGCCGCTCTGCCGACTATCAACAAGGTTTTGAACGACAAAGGTATGGTGGTACTGATGTCGCACCTCGGTCGCCCAAAGAAGAATCCCGACCCGAAGTATTCCATTAAGCCCATTATCAAACATTTAGAAGAACTGCTGAGTCGTCCTGTGCAATTCGCTATGGACTGCATGAAAGCTGCCGACCAAGTGGCTGCTTTGAAGCCTGGTGAGGTGCTGGTGCTTGAAAACCTCCGCTTCTATGCCGAAGAAGAAGGCAAACCGCGTGGCATTGAGAAAGGCGAAGAGGGCTATGATGACGCCAAGAAAGCTGTGAAAGCCTCGCAAAAGGAATTCACCAAGACCCTTGCTGGCTATGGTGAATACTACATCAATGACGCTTTTGGAACAGCTCACCGCGCCCATGCTTCCACCGCTTTGATTGCCGACTACTTCGATGCCGACCACAAGATGTTCGGTTACCTCATGGGCAAGGAAGTGGCTGCCGTCAATAAGGTGATGAACGAAATCCAACATCCTTTCACCGCCATCATGGGTGGTTCAAAGGTCTCCACAAAGATTGAAATCATCGAGAATCTGCTCACCAAGGTGGACAACCTCATCCTCTGCGGCGGTATGACTTATACATTCAAGCGTGCTTTGGGTGGCAAGATTGGTAACTCCATCTGCGAAGAGGATAAACTCGACCTCGCTCTCGACATCCTTGCCAAGGCCAAGGAAAAGGGCGTCAATCTGGTACTTGCCGAAGATTGCGTGGTGGGCAACAAGTTCGCCAACGATGCCGACACCCAAGTGGTTGACCCGATGAATATTCCCGAAGGTTGGGAAGGTATGGACATCGGTCCCAAAACCCGCGAGTTGTTTGCCAACGTGATTAAGGGTTCTAAGACCATTCTTTGGAACGGTCCCTGCGGCGTGTTTGAGTTCGACACCTTTGCTGTGGGTTCAAAGGCTATTGCTGAAGCCATTGCGGCAGCAACCAAGGATGGTGCTTTCTCGCTCATCGGTGGTGGTGATTCAGTAGCCTGCATCAACAAGTTCGGTCTGGCCGACCAAGTGAGTTACGTCTCCACTGGCGGTGGTGCCCTTCTGGAAGCTATCGAAGGCAAGGAACTGCCTGGTATTGCTGCTATTAAGAAGTAAGTAATGAAACATTTTTTATTGACCATCGTGTTCAGCATCGGCCTTGTGTCGATGCTGAACGCCCAATGGGTAAGTCCCGGAAACGGCACCACTTATACCGTAAATGACCTTATGGAGGTGAGTAATGGCTGTATTGTGTGGTATGAAGGCAACAATGAATATAGAATTATAAACAACATCACCATTTCAGCCAATGACAAACTTGATGTAAACCATTCCTTGTACTTTGACAACAATATCACCCTGACCATAAAAGGTTCGATAGAGGCCATAAACACGGATACTTATCACTGGTTGGCTTTTTCCGGAAATTCAGGTGTGAATGGTTGTATCCGTTTGGAGGACGCTACAGGTCCGTGCGTGTTCAGAAGATGCTATATTACACAATTAGACGGCATTCAAGTTATTGAAAGCGAGGTTGTTTTTACGGACTGCCATTTCCAAAATTTCCGTTGTGAACAACAAAATGCTGTTGTCAATTGCATGAACTGCGACCCTGTGTTCACAAATTGCGAATTTGACAATAATAATGGTTCGGCCATCAGTTCTCCGGCCAATGGACAAACCTCGCCGCAAATCACCGACTGCATTTTCTTTTTGAATTTAGGTGAAAACCGACCTCAAATCAATCTTGGACCAGGCGCTCAGGATAGCATCCGCATTGTGAGATGTACCATTGATGACGGAGACCATACAATAGGTGGAATTTCCATTGCCGACCTGATGGGAACTGGCGCAACCAAAATCCTATTGAAAGACAATATCATTAAAAACTGCCGCTACGGTTACAACCAGCAAGGCTATAATTTGAGTTCCGTCATTATCGGCAACCAATTCATTAACAATAAATTGGAAACCAATCCTATGAATGGCGGTAGCGGCATCAGCATCTATGGTATGGATGAGAACAATAAGGCTTACATCCGAAATAATGTCATAACAAACAACCATTGGGGCATTACCGTTATTAATGCCGCCGATGTCGACCTTGGCACTGAAGACAATTGGGGTCACAACGTAATCCACGGCAACGGCCATGTCTATAATTATGGAGCAAACTATGGTATTTTTGACCTATACAACAACTCCGCCTACGACATCACTGCTGTTGGCAACTATTGGGGAACTATTGATGAGCAAGAGATCGAAGAACACATCACCCACCAATTCGACGACCCAAGTTTGGGATTAGTAAACTACATTCCCTTCCTCAATGATGACGGCGTAAACGAGACCCTAACAACAAACTTTGAAGTATCACCCAATCCCGTTTCCAATGGTAGCTTCACTCTTTCCCTCGAAAAAGCCGTACCAACAGAAGTGACCATATACAATGTCAATGGCCAGCGTGTGAAATCGCAACATGTTGACAACTCAACTCAGGTCATCAATGTTGAGTCCTTGAAGAGCGGAGTGTATTTTGTTGTAGTTCGAAATGCAACCAAAAAGTCTATTAAGAAATTTGTAATCAAGTAACCATGTTCAAAACCATCGTCAATATCATAGACAAGAGCAACCCGTTGCCGGCATATCTTTTTACCAAGGAGTATTATGAAGAGAACGATGAACTGCTCTTTATCTCCACAGCAGAAGAAGCCGACTGTATCAACTTGTTGACCCAACAGTTGGGAGTTGATGAGAAATTTGTTAAGCGAATCATCATCAATCGCTATCAAGACAACCTGTTGTATGAGCGTATCTGTCGCACCATCAAGAGCAAACTGAACAGCGAGACGCAGTACTATCTTAACTTGGCAGGTGGCAACCGTTATATGACTTTGTCGGTGCAGCACGTTTTCGAAGAGTTCAATACCTTATTTTATTATACACAGACCCGTGAGAACCAAATCGTAAAGACCATCTTCGACAACAGCATCTATGACGATGACGACGAGATTTTCCCCATAAAGCATCGTATGAGCCTGAAGGAATACTTCGGGCTCTACGGCTTGGAGAGCGATGTGGACACACCCAGAAAAATGGTGAAGGAAACGACGTTCTCACAGCACCTGTTCACGATGTTCTCACAAAACCTACTGGGTCGCGGCGACTATGAGGTAATGGAAACCCTCCGCAACAAATACCGCAACTGGAATTTTATCATCATCAAGGAAGTAGAACAACCACATAAACCTAATTTTACTCCCATCCCAAATCTGGGCAAGTTTTTGGATTATATCGGCTTTGTGCCGGAAAGATCTGGTTCACTGCAAAACTATGAAATAGAGTATCTTACTGGAGGATGGTTTGAGGAATACGTTTATGCGCTCATCAAGGTAGTGCTGCAACCTGATGATATAGCGATGGGAGTACATATCTCCAACGGCATCATCAAACACAACAACGAGTTGGATGTCTGTTTCATCAAGTCAAACAAATTGTTTGTCATTGAGTGCAAAACCGGTGTGAGCACCGAAAAGCTGTTCAATGATATTGTTTATAAGGTGTGTGCATTGAAGGAAGTGCTGCTTGGTACCAGCAATTCCTATATCTTCTCGCTGAAGAAAGACATGAAGGGCATCTGGAAAAAGACCGCAAAATACATGGGTCTCACTTTTTGCGACTGGATGAATCTCACCAAACCTGACAACTTGAAACGCATCCTGAATGAGATGAACCAGATTGCGAAAGAGAAATAGTTTGTCCGAGAACCAAAGTTTTATTGTCGTCGAAATGACCGGCTGGAAAGTTGAAACAAACAGGATAATCGTAGTCTTTAACCACTTCTGCTATCACTTCCTCAGCTGTTTGTCCAAAAGGATGCGTGTTGTCGTGGATTTGGGTCAGACCACCCACGATGAGACCTTTAAGATGGGTCAATTTTCCAGCACGTTTTAAGGCACGCATCATTCTGTCTATATGGTAGATATATTCATCCACCTCTTCTATGAATAAGATTTTTCCATCTGTTTCAGGAAAAGTGTCTGACCCCAACATTCCAATCAGCACAGACAAGTTTCCACCTACAATTATGCCTTCCATTTTATTTATGCGGTTTTGAGGATGCGGTGGTAATTCATAATGTAAAGGCTTGCCCATCATCGCATCGAGCAAAGATTGCTTGGCCTCATCAGTCTTATTCTCAAAATAAAACGGCATAGCTGAATGAAGAGAAGGAATGCCCAAATGAGTCAGCTTGCTATGAATGACCGTACCATCGCTAAAGCCTGCAATCCATTTCGGATGTTTCACAAATTTAGTGAAATCCAACTTGTCAATAATATGAATGCCACCATAGCCACCACGAGCGAGCCATATAGCATCTATCTCTTCACTATCAAGATATTCTTGAAATACAGTAGCACGAAAATCATCATCGCCAGCGAAGATATAATGTTGGGCAAAGAGTCTGTCGTCATAAACAGGAACAAGGCTGTTTTCTTTCAGCCAATCAATAGCATACTGCATTTGTTCTGGGGTCACCATCCGGGCAGGTGCCGCAATAGCTATCTTAGAACCTGGTTGAAGATGTTTAGGAGTGATGTTCATTTCTCATTAATGATTTCGTCGGCATCCAAAGGTTCGCCGTCATACTTCACTTCTTTTCCTTGATCGTAAGTGATGGTGAAGTACAACTCACCTGTGTCGAGATATTTCTTCCAGTCGCCATGTTTCACCCCAGTAGTATAGGTTTGTATCTCACGAATCTTTCCGTTTTCATAATAGAAGAAATGTTCACCGTCTGGATAACCCACATTAAACTTGCCTTTGAAAGCAAGTGTACCATTATCGTAATATGATACCCAATCACCCACTTGTTTGTCAAGCCGATACTCACCTTCCATACGCATATCTCCAATTTGTTCCACCCACTTTCCAGCTTTCATTCCGTCGAAATAGTTACCCGAAACGATGATATTTCCTTTAGCATCATATTCTTTGTAAGCTCCGTTATGCTGACCTTTATGGAACTGTTCCTCAATTTGTTTCTGTCCGTTATCATAATACCATATCCATACCCCATCGGGGTCACCTTCCTTGTAACTACCTATTTCCTGTAACTTACCATTATGATAATAGAACTTCCATTCACCTGAACGCAAGCCATCTATAAAAAGTCCTTCTGCCCGCAAAGTACTGTCAGGAAAGAATTCCTTGTATTCACCGCGCCGCTTACCATCGGTACCTACTACACCCTCACTCACCAATCCACCTTTTTTATAAGTCTGTGACTTGGTGACATTACCTTCTTCATCAAACTCACGCCAAACTCCCTCACGCTTTCCATCTCGGAACGAAGCTTCACGCTTCACTTTTCCATTAGGATAATATTCATATTGAACGATGAGCGGCTTCATGTCAGGTTCCAACACCTGCTCCACATCATTGATATATTTGGTAATCTTCTTCAGATTGCCTTTCTCGTCATATTCCTTATAGAACCCGTCTCTCAAACCATGCTTGTAATAACACTCTGTATGCAAACACCAATCCTCAAAAAAAGTCTTCCAATAACCATGTTTCTTTCCTTCACGATCATACCGGTTCAAAGCCTCACGGGTCATGATGAACCCCTTTCGATATGTTACGATTTCTCGCAGCAGTCCCGTTGTATCAAACACAGGCGAAATGCCTTCCTCAAAACCATTCTTGAAGTTGACCGTTTGCAGCAGATGTCCCTTACGGTCATATCTCCTACCCTCTCCCTGACGCACATCATTAACAAAAGGCTCCATCATCACCTCATCACCATTATAGGTGTATCTCGGCCCATTCTTCAAATCGTTCCTGTAATTCACCACCAGACTGGTGTCACCAGTTTCAGAAAAGAACATCCAAACGCTGTCCAACAGAAAATCGGTACGCTTTCCAATTGACTTCAATTGACCGCTCTCGTAGTAGGTTTTCCACAGTCCGTCTGGCTTTCCGTCACGCATCATTCCCTCGCTTGACACCTGACCGTTTGGATAGGTAAACTGCTGATATCCAGTTTGTGCATTAATACACAACCCCAATATCAGAAGCAATACGGTCAGTCCAATAGCCTTTATTTTTCCTTGCATTTCACAATTGATTTTTCGGGGTCAAAGATAGACAATTTGCGTCACACGAAAGACAAAATCGAAGACTTTTAGTTTTCAACAGCTCAAATCATCTTTATCAAATTTATTATTTCATCTTTTTTATAAAGTAACGATGATGTTGATATGTCTGTGAATTGGTTGATAACTTTTCAATAGAAAATTTGCATTAATGGTTTTTATTTTGAGAGCGGCAAACCGAAAACAAATAAGAGGTTATTTTTCAGCCTGATTTTCGGATTTATTTTTATCCGATGATTTTTGATTCAACACGTAAAATGACCCTCGATTTTGAAAATAACCGTTCATTTTTCTGTGTATAAAAGTTGAAAATACCCTCCTTTGTGCCTCTTTCAACATTAGGGTCTGTTTTATGTTTCAAAATGAAAAAGTTATCAACAAAAAATCTGTTGATAAGTCGTTAAATAATTTGTTCTCTGATATTTACTCGTTTATATACTCCTTGTCGGCTATATACAAAACCCTCATAAATAAGTGGATAGTAAGGTTGGAAAACGCGAAAAACTGTACTTTTGCAAAATATTTATCAACAAGTGAAAAATGAATCGGATTATTCCTATAGCAAGTGATCATGGTGGCTATGAAATGAAGCAATTTTTGGTTGAAAAACTGAAGGAATGTGGGTATGAAGTGTACGATTTTGGTACGCATAGTGCCGACAGTGTTGATTATCCTGACATGATTCATCCTTTGGCTTCAGCCATTTCAAGAGGTGAGTATCCCTTGGGTATTATTCTTTGTGGTAGCGGCAATGGTGCACAGATGACAGCCAATCATCATACCCATGTGCGTGCTGCCTTATGTTGGAATGTGGAATTGGCCAAACTGGCCCGTCAGCACAACGATGCCAATATCTTGGCTTTACCTGGACGCTTCATTCCGTTTAATCTTGCATGGGAGATGGTGCAGGCTTTTCTTTCTACCCAATTTGAGGGAGGAAGGCACACCAGAAGAGTGGAGAAAATAGAACAGTTTTGAAACATGACAGACAACGCGAAATTATTCAACGAAGCTGCTGAAATTGCTTTCGACGAGGAGCATTGGCAGAAAATCAACTATAGCACAGGCTGCATTGAGAGCAACTTTGCCCGTGGGAAGGTCAACTACCGAAATATGGATCTTGAGAAACAACGGGCTTATACACTACGCAATAAGTCGCTGATGAAGTTGGAAAAACTCTTGGTGGACTTTGAAACTCATTTTAATGCTAATGGAGGCAAGGTGCTTTGGGCTCGTAATGCCCAAGATGCCCTTTCATTAATATTTGAGATTATCGCGATGGAACGGGTCAATAAGGTGTCGCGTTCCAACTCGATGGTACTTGACGAGATAGGACTGAACGAGTTTCTGAGTCGTAAGAACATAGGTCTGGTGGAAACCAGTTCAGGACGATTTGTATTGCAGGCAGCAAAGCAGAAGCCTTATCATCCGCTTTCTCCCGCTCTTCACCTGTCAAAGGAAGAAGCCAATGCGGTACTGACAGAAAATTTCAAGTTGAAACCCAATAGCAGTACCAAGCAGATGGTCAACTTCATGCGTTTCAAAGTAGGTAATGAAGTAAAGGAAACCCAGATATGCATTACAGGAGCCAACTTTCTTTTGTCTAAAGAAGGCGGCGTAGTATTGACTGAGAACGAAGGTAATATTCTGAAAGCAAGTTCACAGGCTAAGGTTCATATTGTAGTGGCAGGTTTAGGGAAAGTCATTCCTAATCTTGATGATTTGAGTGTGATGCTGCCTTTGCTTTCGTCTCACGCCACAGGACAGTCTATGTCGGCCTACAACAGTATCACCTTTGGTCCGTCGCGCAATGGTGAAGGTCCCTCTTATATGTTTGTCATTTTGTTGGACAATGGACGTTCGCAATTACTTGAGCATGAGCGTCAGCGTCAAGTGATGTCGTGCATACATTGCAGTGCCTGTGTCAGCGTTTGTCCTGTCTACAAGAATATTGGAGGCTATGCATACGGTTCCGCTCATGTGGGTCCGATGGGGGCAGTGATGACACCCTTGATGAACGAGTTGGCCGACTTTGCCCATTTGTCAACAGCTTGTGCCCTTTGCAGACGTTGCACTGAGGTCTGTCCTGTGAAAATCCCGATTGATGAACTCATCATTGAGAACCGCAACCTTATTAATACTAAAAAGGTGGGCAATTCCAAATGTGACACTCTGCTACGCCTGATGATTTGGCACTGCAAGTCACGCAAGCGTATGGATAGTCCCCTGTTTATGAAAAAGTTGGAAATGAGACGTTTCGTCAATCTCCAGACTTGGGGCGACAGGCGCGTCTTGCCTGAGTTTGCTCCCAAGTCATTCAGTCAGATTTGGAAGGAGACGGATTTGTAATATTCTATTCCTTATAAGTCATAATCCAGTCAGAAGCAGCCTCAATCACGTTGTCAATGCCTTGTGCGGTGCAGGCCGGGTCAAGGATGACGAACTCTTGAGGCGGTACGCCGTTCTCGTAATTGTTGCCGTTCATGTCGAGAGTTCGGGTGATACTGAAGCGATAGGTCCAGCCGTTAGGAAGAGCGCCACCGTTGGGCAATCCTAAACCGCCACCGCTGTAGTCGCCAAACAAGCGGATGTTGGGATAGGCCATCGTGCAGAGGGCAAAGAACGATGTGGCACTGTAAGAGCCTCTATCAATGAGTACGGCTACAGGCTTGATATAGGGGTCGCTGCCCCATACAGTGTCTTTCTCAGGAGCGCAGACGGTGGTCAACGGTTTGAAGTCGTTGTGTCCCGGTCCCGACTTGATTTGCGTCTGGTAGAGCGGCTGTCCGTGGTTGTCGAAGATGTTCAGCATCTGGCGGATATTGTCGACGTTGCCGCCACCGTTTTGTCTTAGGTCAAATATCATGCCCTTGCAGTCCTTGTATTGGGCTACCAGATAGTCCATATACCCTTCGGTGATATCATCCGAAAACGAACTATAGCGGATGTAAGCTACCTCCCCGTTACGGATAGCGTTATGGGCAAAGCCGCCTGTCGAATGGTGGTAGACGGTAAGGTAGTTGAGCGATACCACAACAGGGTCGATGTTCCTTTGGGCATACATTCTATAATATACTGAGTCGTTGCGCGAGATGTCGAAGACTGTGATGAGGTTGGTGTGACCATCCTGCAGCGTGTTGAGCATTGCAGCACAGACGCTGAAGAGACTGTCAGCATCCATGTCGTCGTAAACCATTGGGCGGAATACCTCGTACACAGAGTCCCAGTCGATGCCTTTCACGTCGAAGAAGGCATACTGCTGGTCCACTTTGTTCCAAAGGTAGTCAAAAACATGGACAGGGTTGTTAGGTTCATCAGGTTCCATGAAGACGCGCTCGCAGGAGGCAAAACCGAGGAACAGAAGGCAAAAGAGAAGGATATGGATTCTTTTCATGGTTATCATCAATTAATATTGAACATAAAGTTGATGTTGACAGCATGGACAGCATTGTCAAAACGATAGGCACCTTTATGGCCAGTGGATAAATAGTCCCAGCGGTAGCTGAGTCCGATGCGGTTACCGTTGAGCAGGTTGAAGTTCAGACCCACGTCAGTGCCTGCACCAGGAAACCACTTGCCAAACGCCTCGTAGTCAGTCAACAGAGTGTTGATGAGGTTGATATCGCTGGTGTAGTTGTCCATATAGGCATAGCCGGGTCGTATCATCAGTCCAGCGATGGGTAGCGACATTTTGGCATAGAGGGTCAACAGATTGTGGCTGCCGTTGCAGATAAAAGCGAAGTCGTAGCTCAGCATTCCCTCAGCACAGAGGTTCATGAAGCCTGAAACACCTGTTGACGCATTCATCATGGCAGGTATCTCCTTTATGTCGAAAAACGATTGCAAGGCACCGCCCGCCCAGAGGTGAAGCCGGTTGCGCTTGCCGTCGTGAAACCGATAGAGGAACTCTGTCCTGCTGTCAATGTCATAGGAAGTCCCGCTGTTCTTTAATAAGTTGACAAATACTCGCGAATCATTTTGGATGTGGAATCGATACCATTCGACGGTGACCCCCACACCAATATTACCGCCCATGCCCAAGTATTTGTAAGGGATGGTGCCGTTATCATAGCAATCGACGATGTCGCCGCCCGCCGACAGGTTGAGCCAAACGGGTACTTTGCTCTTGTGAACGGGTCGAGGTTCAGCGATGGTTCCTGAGCTTGTCGATGGGTCTTGCGCAAGAGCCTGAGTCATCGTCAGCAAGAGGCTAATAAAGAATAGAGGTTTAAAATTCATTTAGCGATAGTTTTGAGTATTGAATAATATGGCGCAAAAATAGGATAATATTTTGAAATGTCGTTAGGTTTATACTTGAGTGAAATTATTCCTTCACTCGAGTGAAATCATCACTTCACTCGAGTCAATCGATGAATTCACTCGAGTGCCCGTTTTTAGGGGGTCTAAAAAACAGGAAGTAAATGATGGAAAAAAGATGATGATAACATCATCTGGCCATAACGGCAATCCAAGGGCATTTAACCGCACCTAACCCGTTCCTCATCCGGTCAAACCACCCCCTGGCCGAAATAGCTCCGAAAGAGGGCCGAAATGTAGTTCGCTGAATTTGGTTGTCACTTTTGTGCCAGCTTTTTTCAGCGTAAGACACTTATTCCAAATTATAAGTAGAAAAGACTATTTCTTGTCCAAAAACCCATTGATTTGACGATGTTTTGACATAGGCTCTAACCCAATAAGTCATATTCGCCGATACTGTAACAGTTATCGAATAATTTCCTATTTCATTTCCAGGTACAGCCAATTCAGCGAAATAGTTATGATTAATGCCGCAATGAAAGCCTCGTTCCATATAAGCTGGAGAACCAACTGAAGCCACATATCCATTTAATGTTACATTACAGGTTACCACATTTCCAGACGAATACTCTAGGGATATTAAATCTGTTACTTCATTTGTATATATTACAGGTAACTTTTCGATTCGAACATCCCTCCTTATTTGTTCCCCATTCCTAACCTTGATAACAAAATCATCTTCCAACTCATCGTATTCAGTTTTGGAAACCATTAAAGAATAATCGCCATCCTCAACATCAAGGAACTCATAAATGCCATCATATCCCGTTAGTCTAGTCTCTCCACAAGGTAGGAGTTGCACCATGGCATTAGCCACGGGTTCATCCGTACCAAGGTCTATCACTATACCATAAATGGATCCCTTCTTGCCTTTGCCACAACCGAACAACACGCAACAAAATAATAACAATGTGGCAATCCTAACCAGTCCATTTTTTCTCATAGCAATTATGGTTTTTTCTTCAAAGCCAAACTGACAAACACGTTATCTCCTGCAATTATTGTAACTGTTTTATGATTTGTGTAATAATTTGGTTTTTGAGCCCAAACCTCGTATTGGCGAGCATTGAGTTTAAGATACTCAAAAGCACCGTCAAAGCCAGTAGTGAAAGTGTGAGTACTTGGTGATGTCCACACTTCAACATCTTGAAGGGGTTGGCCAGAATCACGGTCCGTAATTATACCTGAAATGGAACCACGATATTCCAATTCATTATTACATGCTGTAATGAAACAAAACAGTATCGCAAATACCAATAATAAGAAACCAATTTTTGTTTTCATAATATTACATTTAAAAGTTTATTTTCAAAGTTAAAGCTACAGTTTTGTCAGTAATCACAGGATTTAAGCAAATAGATTCTATATTCTTTTTGTAAGATGGTCGTATAGAATTGTGACGTTGGGATATAGAATTGTGTGCATCCAAAACATTTACTATATAAGAAGCTACAGCAACACCACCACTACTGATGAGGGCTGGTACCCAAATAGTTTTATTATTCATAATAAAGCGTTCTCTATCAATAGGGTCTGTTGTATAGCATCCCTTGATATAATTGATTCCAATCATAAATGAAGACCCAACAATCCCAATTACACTTATTCCTTCCACAATTGGGTATAAGTAACCTCTTGTCTCCATAAAACAATCTTTTGTCTTTTGGCCATAGTACCGTTGATATCGGCCTGGCCACCAAGAACGGCACATGTCTTCTCTAAACATCTTCCCTATACTATCATAAAAAGCTATACTGTCCCGAATAATTGCTTCTTCATTCTTCTTTCTAAATTGTTCAATTCTGTTTTCCAAGACTATTTGTTGTTCTTCAGAGAGAAGTCCAAGTTGTAATGCCAGCACATCGGCGACAATTTCTATCCTTCCTTTTTCAGAAAAAGAACATACTTTTACATCTATGCCAAAACGAGGATAACTAACGCTCTTTTCTAATGTATCAGATTCAATTTCTTTAAATGTACAATAGAACTCCAAACCATTTTCGTTAACATCAACAACATCAACAACACACACCTTGTGTGGAATCCAATTATGTCCTTGCAAAATTGCTTGACTTTCTTCTGTAAAACGATGCTCTTGACGGTCGTAAATCTCTCTAATTATTCTTTCATGCTCTTCATTATATTCATCAATTACAGTATATCGGCCATTGGCTTTGATAAAATCATCCCTTAGACGTGAGAGAAGTCTCTTTTTAATGATATTATTTGGTGATGAGATAATATATATCCCGACATTCTCTTGTTTTTGATTGGACGAGACTGTACTATCTTTTGTAATATCAATATTTTTCACATTGATAATCTCCAAGATTTTATCTTTCATATCGTTGAAAAGATGGTGGTTGTAAATCACATTCGCGACATGTAATTTACCATCAGGTTCGTCTTTGCTGCATATCCCATAATTTTGAAAAAAGTCACCGTTACTACTTGTTGCTATTGCATCTTCAACTTGCAAAGCAGCGAATACTCGATAACACTGGTTTTCATCATTGCTTTCGTCTTGAATAGCAACAACCACTCGTATAAACCAATATGCACTTAAAGAATCGGTGGTGTAAGGAAGGCCTTTCCTTAAAGCAGGTTCAAGGATATTCTTGCTGAATTGACCAGGCACATTACTTTGAATAGAGAAATATACTTTTCCATCTTGTTTTATGCGTTTCATCCACTCTTCATCCTCTTTCTTTTTCTGTCTTTCTAAATCGATTATTTCTTTTCTTGCCATTTCTTTTTTACAACTATCAATCAATTGAATACTATATTCTCTATAGTCAGGACAATTATCACGGCAAAAAACAAATTTTTCAATTGCTTCGGGGTACTGACCAGCAAAAAAATGAACTTTGGCCATATCGAAAAAAACATGGTCACAAATAGTGTCACAAATAGTAATTGCACGAACACACAAAGTGACAGATAATAAAATAATTACAAGTAATAGTCGTTTCATTGGCATAAATCAACTTTCATTTGTTTGATTAATTCTCTTTGTCGTATGAGATCTTCTATTTGATTCTTTAACAGAGGGTTCTTTCCCCCTATTGCTTTGTTAATAGAGTCAATTCCTACTTTTTTTCGATTCTCGAAAATATCAATGTAATACTTCTTTTTTTCTGCCTTCAACCCCGGGTACTCATTCAACATACAGACTATTTTTTTTGCTCGATTAAAATCTTCACTTACTTTTTGGTATGCATTTGCAAAATATAGTTCTTCATTATTTATATGGTTTTTGAAATCAACAACCAAACCGTCGAAACGCCGTTGAATAGAATCTTGAGGAAAAATATCCTCAGGATATCGCTTCTCTACAATTATAGGTTTCTCAGGCTCTATATTATTTGGTCTATTCTTGGGGTTCACTAACATAACAGCTATAATAAGTGCTATAATAACAGCAATAAAGACCCAACAATTTCCCCACCCAATAGCCTTGCTTTTATGGCTTTTAAAAAATGGTATAAATGATATAACGAAAGTTAAAATAGTTACCAAAGACACCAATATATCATTTTTGTTTAACCAACCAATGCAAATAGCACCTTTCATTATATCAAAAACAAGCAAAGCAAGTAAGACACCTAAAGATATTCTATATATCGGAATCTTCTGAAATTTTTCCCTTAATCGACTATTCCTCATAACCCAAATTTAAATTATTGCAAACACCATTATTTATACATCTTTATTTCCAGCTGCAAAAGTAATAATTTTACAGTGATTAGCAATAGATTATGAGCAATATTGATAGAAATCATTAGTTATCCTGGAGTTTTAGTAGTGTTTCAACCAATGCCAGCTGACTTCAAGGATATGTTTCAAAAGATGATGTTCAAATCATGAAAGACGGGGTAAAATGCTGGAGGCGGTTGGAATAATTTTGCAGAAAAATGTTTCGAATCAAATTTTCTTCGTAAGTTTGCAACGGAAAAACAAATAATATGGACGGCTATGGTACAAGACATTAGAGAGAGATACATCAACCCCTACACCGACTTTGGATTCAAGAAGTTGTTTGGCACGGAGATGAATAAGGATTTGCTCATCAGCTTCCTCAACGCCCTGTTCAACGGCAGCGAGAAGGAGATTGAGGACGTGCAGTATCTCAACGGTGAGAACCTGGGCGACGGTTACGGCGACCGACGCTCCGTCTTTGATGTCTATTGCATGGCAAAGGACGGGAGCCGCTTCATCGTGGAGATGCAGAAGGCGGAGCAAGCCTTTTTCAAGGACCGTAGCATTTACTACGCCACAACTCCCATACGCCAGCAGGCTCCCAAAGGCGAATGGGACTACCATCTTAACGAGGTCTACACGGTGGGCATCCTGAACTTCGAGTTCCCCCACGGCGAATATCCTGCTGACAGCTATCGGCATGAGATTAAACTGAAGGACGTGGAAGACAACCATGTTTTCTATGACAAGTTGACGTTCATCTACCTTGAAATGCCGAAGTTCACCAAGACGGAAGATGAGCTGGTGACACTGTTCGACAAGTGGATGTTTGTCCTGCACAATCTCTATCGCTTGTTGGAACGCCCCAAGGCGTTGCAAGACCGTGTGTTCAAAAAGCTTTTCGAGCAGGCAGAAATCGCACGATACTCCGAATCGGAACGTAGGCAGTATGAGGAAAGCAAAAAGGTGTTTTGGGACAACTACAGTGTGATAAAGACTGCCGAGCTCAAGGGAGAAATAAGAGGGGAGATAAAAGGCAGAGAAGAAGGCAGAGAAGAAGGCAAAAAAGAAATTGCCCGAAAGATGAAAGCCGATGGCTTGCCGAATGAACTTATAGCGAAATACACTGGGCTTTCTACCGATGAAATCGAAGAGGTTTAATGCAAAAACCGTAAGCCTGCGATGAACACAACTGTAACAAAGTGCCCAACCTGCTCCCTGATTCCTCCCTGATTCCTCCCTGAATGGTCTCTGTTTCTCTCTGATTTCTCTCTGATTCTCCCTGAAATCAGAGAAAAACAGGGAGTATATAGATGTATATCACCGATTTAGTAGAAAGTTAGTTATATATAAATAACTTTTTGCCGTTTTATTTGCAAACAGCAAAATCTTCGTTGTATTTTTGCGGCATCGAAAACCAAAATAATGCCAAAAATTACCATCATACGGGATGTTCCACTGGCATCACTCTCTCTTATATCTGGAAATCCGACTATAAGCGCATGAGGATATAAAAAATACGACCCACCATATTAATTAATTGTCTATCTTTGCAGGCTTAATCTCAAAACAAGAACAACAATGGAATCAACGAACAAACACTTCAAACGTTACACTGTAACCACAGCTTTGCCCTACGCCAACGGTCCTGTGCACATCGGCCATTTGGCAGGTGTCTATATCCCAGCCGACACGTATGTTCGTTATTTGCGAATGTGTGGTGCTGAAGTGCTGTTTGTCGGTGGTTCCGACGAGCACGGTGTGCCGATTACCATCAAGGCGGAGAAAGAAGGCGTTACGCCTCAGGATATTGTCGACCGCTATCATGAAATCATCAAGAAATCATTTGAAGAACTTGGCATGAGTTACGACATCTACTCACGCACCTCGTCGAAGATGCATCGCGGCACAGCCCAGGAGTTCTTCAAGAAACTCTACGACGAAGGGAAATTCATCGAGAAGGAGACGGAGCAATACTTCGACCCTGAAAGACAGAAGTTCCTTTCGGATAGATATATCGTCGGTACCTGCCCGAAATGTGGTGCCGATGGTGCCTACGGCGACCAATGCGAGAAATGTGGCTCTTCTCTGAGTCCTGATGAACTGATTAATCCGCATTCGCAGCTCAGCGGTGCTGCTTTGGTCAAGAAGCCTACCAAGCATTGGTACCTGCCACTCGACCAATATGAAGGTTGGCTTCGCGAATGGATTCTCGAAGGTCACAAGGAATGGAAAGTAAACGTTTACGGTCAGGTGAAAAGCTGGCTTGACGGTGGCCTGCAGCCCCGTGCCGTCACCCGCGATTTGGACTGGGGTGTGCCCGTCCCGATTGAGGGTACCGAAGGCAAGGTGTTGTACGTCTGGTTTGATGCCCCCATCGGCTATATCAGCAATACGAAGGAAATCTGCGAACAACGCGGCGAGGATTGGGAGAAGTGGTGGAAAGACCCTGAGACCAAGCTGGTTCACTTCATTGGTAAGGACAACATCGTGTTCCACTGCATCATCTTCCCCTGTATGTTGAAGGCATACGGCGATTACATCATGCCTGAAAACGTCCCTGCCAACGAGTTCCTCAATCTTGAGAATGATAAAATCTCGACCTCGCGCAACTGGGCCGTGTGGCTTCATGAGTATTTGCAAGAGTTTCCTGGCAAGCAGGATGTGCTGCGTTATGTGCTCACTGCCAATGCGCCCGAGACTAAGGATAATAACTTCACATGGAAGGATTATCAGGACCGCAACAACAACGAGCTATTGGCCATCTTCGGCAACTTCGTTAACCGTACCTTGGTGCTGACGCATAAATATTATGAAGGTGTAGTGCCGGCTATGAACCACCTCAACGAAACGGATCTGGCCACTATCGCCGAGATGAACAGTTATCCCGACAAGATTGGCTACCTCATACAGAACTTCAAGTTCCGCGAAGCCTTGTCGGAACTGATGAATCTGGCCCGTCTGGGTAACAAATACCTCACCGACAACGAGCCTTGGAAGCAAATCAAGACCGACCCCAATCGGGTGAAGGACGTGATGGCGGTGTCGTTGCAAATCGTGGCACACCTTGCCATCTTGAGCGAACCCTTCCTGCCTTTCAGTGCGAAGAAGCTTCAAAAGATGTTAGGTTTGGAGTTCCAGGGTTGGGACGATGCTAAGAATACTGTATTGCTGGTCGAGGGTCATATGATTAATCAGCCGGAGCTGTTGTTCGAAAAGGTGGAAGACAGCGTGGTGGCTGCCCAGCTGCAGAAGTTGGAAGAAACCAAGAAGGCCAACCAAATGAACGCCTGGAAGCCCGCCGAGGTGAAGCCGGTGGTGAGTTTCGACGATTATATGAAGGTGGATGTCCGTGTGGGTACCATCCTCGAATGCCAGAAGGTTCCAAAGGCCGACAAATTGCTGCAGTTCCTCATTGACGATGGCATGAACAAACGCACCATCGTCAGTGGTATCGCCAAGTATTACACCGAGCCTGAGAAGCTGGTGGGCAAGCAGGTCTGCTTTATCGCCAACTTCGAGCCGCGCAAGCTCAAGGGCGTAGTCAGCGAGGGCATGATTCTCTCCGCCGAGGACAAGGACGGTCGTCTCGTCCTCCTCTCGCCCAGCGACCTCGTCGCCCCAGGCTGCTCAGTAGGATAGAATAATCACACCCAAAGGAGAAATCGCGAGGTGCTACCCGCGATTTCTCCGACGTGAAAAAGAAAAAAATAGAAAAAATCAAAAAAATATCAAATTCAACTAAGGGTAAAATCGAAGTTATTAGTCATTAAAATGTCTAGACAACAAAAAAACGCGTTTACTATGCATTCGAATGCGCATCTTATGCTTAGGAAATTTGCTGCCACCATGCCTTCTGGCATAGGTGGAATTGCCATTTATAGACAAGACAACTATTATTCAATTCACTTATTTATTAACTTAAATCACTCATTATGAAGAAGAAAGTTTTTTCTTTGATGATGACGCTTTTGCTCGCCTTCATAGGTGTGGCGAAGGCGGAGACCATTGAGATTGGAACTGGCACGAGTACTACGTACTATGTCCCGTTCAACAGTCTCTATGGCTACTCGTTCACTGAGCAGGTTTACTCTGCCAGTGACATTGGGACTGCTGGAAGCATCACCTCCATCAGTTTCCACCTCGGTTCGAGCTACAGTACCGAACAGACGAACCAGATTGCTCTGTACATGAAGAATGTGTCGAGAAGCAGCTTCTCGAGCACTTCGGACTACGAGACTGTCACCACCGGTGACATGGTGTACTCGGGCATGTGGACCATTCCGGCCAACTACACCGGCTGGGTGACCATCACCCTCGACACCCCCTTCGCCTACGACGGGACGAGTAATCTGATGGTAGCCATGCACGAATCGACCTCTGGCTACAGCACCCGTTACTTCACCTACACCTCGGTGACTAACGCCAGTGTGCAATGGTACAGCGATTCGTACAACCCGAATCCGTACGACTTGAGTTCGTACTCCGGCTCCAGCTACACGCGCAACTATCTGGCCAACGCCCAGCTTGAAATCACCGCTGGCGGTGGTGCTGGCGCTGGTAATCAGATTTTCGCTGTTCAGGATGGCGAAATCGTCGAGACCGTTGAAGTTGGCGAACGCCCGAACGGCTGCTGGATGGAACCTTTCGTCTTCCAGATCCGCAACACGGGTGCTCCTGTCACGGTGACCAACCTCGACTGGACTCCCAACACCTATTTCACTCTTGCTGACGACGAACTCCTTCCGTTCGCCCTGAGTCACAATGCTGAACAAGACATCGCACTGAACACGGGTGATGCCCAAGGCAACACCGACTGGCAGATGGTGGCTATCTACGGCACTGGCCGTACTGCTGCCGTTTGGAACATCCACGTCGATGCTTACGACCCCGCCATCCCGGATGTGGTCGAAATGGCCTACGACTTCGGCACTATCGCCGCTGGCTTCAGCTATCAAGGTGTTCCTTCACAGATCACTCCTACCACGCTGCATAACGACTACACCCTGCCCTTCCCCGAAATCGAAGAAGGCGTGGATGCCGTCTATAAGTTCACGGTGGAAAGCGACATGATTCTCAACGCCTATGTTGACGAAAATGCTGAAAACGGTAAGGTGGCCCTCTACACCGAGGACTTCTACGGTGAAGGTGGCCCGATGGCCGACAACAACTACACTGGCCTGAACCTCAACGGTGGCAGCGGTGGTAGTGGTGGTGGCGGTGCAGCCTTCCAAGCCCAAATCGGTGAAGGTACCAGCACTTCGACCTATTTCCCCTTCCACACCTTGTGGAACTACTCCTTGGCTGAGAACCTCTTCCTCGCTTCCGAGCTGACCGAGGCCGGTGTGACCACCGCCCCGATGACCAGCTTGAGCTGGTATGTCTCCTCCACCAGCTGCACGACTCCCCAAAACAACATCAGCATCTGGATGGCCAATGTGAGCGATGCTGCTCTGACCACCACTTCACACACCACTGATGGTATGACGCTCGTTTACACGGGTAACAGCGTGCTTCCTACAGCTGGTGAATGGAATGAGTTTGTCTTCAATGCTGGCAACTTCGCTTGGGACGGCCACAGCAACATCCTCATCCTCTGCACTCGCAACAATGGTAGCTATCAAGGCTCCATCAGCTGGCAGACTCATAACCCAGGCTTCCTGGCTATGACCTATAGCTATTCTGACACCAACGGAGGCTATTACGTGGCTACCGCACCTCAAACGGGTATGTACACTTCGACAACCAACCGCGCCAACATCATCTTCAAGGGCGGCAACCGCGAAAACACTCGCGACGTGGTCTTGAACGAAGGCTTCGAAGGCGGCAGCATGCCTGCTGGTTGGACTCAAGAAGGTAACGGCACATGGTCTGTCGGTAGTGGCGACTACAGCACATCAACTGGCTCAGCCACTGGTACATATAATGCCTTAATTACTCATGGTAGTACGGGTAATGTTACGTATCTCATTACTCCTGCCATGGACTTGAGCAATGCAACCTCAGCAACGGTGAGCTGCAACTATATTAATAGAAGCTGGGCTGGTGATATTGATGGATTTGGCATTTGCTACCGTGTGAACGGTGGTGCTTGGAACGAGTTGTTCTCTACCACAACGGCACATTCAACGTGGACTGCCACGGGCGACATCGCTCTTCAAGGTATGGCAGCCAACTATCAGATTGGCTTCAGATTCACAGACGAGTATGGCTATGGTGTCGGTCTTGACGATATCGTTGTCAATGCCACGATAAGCGGTGGTGGCACCCCGACTCCTGGTCCGACTCCTGGTCCGACCCCGACTCCGACTCCTGGTATTACTTTGAACGTCAGTGCTGGTCCCGTCATCGAGAACCTCGGCCTGACCCCTGGCACCTACTATCTGGTTGCCTCCGCCACGGAAGCCGACTACGATGTGTACATCAATGTTGACCAAATGCCTTGCCCGGCTGTCAATGCTGATGATTATGCCTTCAACCCGACTCCCGCTGATGATCAAGACGAAGTTGAACCCGGTAGCGTCACGCTGCGTTGGACGAATCCTCAGTATGCCACTGAATGGCGTCTGGTCTTCGGAAGCACCTACTATCCGGATCCTAACCACGACCAGACCATCATCACCGACTGGTCCAGCAACATGGCTACCAGCTACACGGTGACCAACCTCTGGAACAACACCAACTACTTCTGGCACATCCAGTACAGAAACGCTGCTTGTATGGATGGCGTGAGCAGCCCGATTGTTGGCTTCACCACCCACCTCAACATCCCGACCAACCTCACTGCTGAAGACTACACTGTATTCAACGATGAGGAAATCGTCCTCCACTGGAATGCTGTTGTCGACCGTACTTACCGTATGTACTTCATCTACCGCGACGGTGTGAAGATTGGTCAGACTCAGGTCAACAACATCGGTGCCACTACCTTCACCGATGGTCCTCTGGCTTACAACATGGGTGGTTACACCTATTATGTTACTGCTATCTACGACGAAGGCGAAAGCGCCCCGAGCGATCCTGTCACCGTGAAGGTTTCTGGTTACGGCGACGTGAACGGTCACGTTTACGAGCAAGACGGCACCACTGGCATTGCCAACGCCATCGTGACGATGGTGGGTACCGACGAGTTCGGTGATCCTCACACCTACACCTTCCCCACCGACGGTAATGGCTACTACAGCGGCCACATCTATGCCGGTGTCTATGATGGTTCGGCTGCCTGCAACGGTTACCAGGGCATTGATGCTCCTGTCCAGGGCAACCCAATCAACATCGACTACAACCAGACTACCAGCCCGATCGACTACATCATGGATGAGAACTTCACCCCTGTTTGCCAAGTCATTGCTGAGTACTATCCTGACAGTCTGGATCCCAACAGCCCGTATGTGAAAGTGTACTGGGGTTGCGGTCTGCCTGGCGGCGAAATCATCGAGGACTTCGAGACCGGTGACTTCAGCCAGTTCGATTGGCAAGTTGATCCTACCTATCCTTGGAGCATCACCACTACCAACCCCTACGAAGGCACCTACTGCATGAAGAGCGGCGGCGCCGGCGTGGCCAACGTGGTGAGCAACATGACCGTGACGGTCAACATCCCCAACGATGGTCTCATGAGCTTCTTCGGCAAGATTTCTTGCGAGAACAGCTGGGATTATGGTTACTTCTACATCGACGGTGTCCAGATGGGCAGCTACACTGGTGCTGGCCAATGGGCTGAGAGAACCTTCGACATCACCGCTGGTGACCACACCTTCCAGTGGAGATACACCAAAGACAGCAGCGTCAACAGCAACGATGACTGCTTCTATGTCGACTACATCAACTTCTACAAGCAACCCGAACCCGCTGTTCCGGGCATGACCTACGACTTCGACAACAGCACCATGCAGGGCTGGACTTCAGTCGATGCCGACGGTGACGGTTATGGTTGGTATGTGGCCAGCGAAATCATGAGCACGGGTTACGGTCACAACGGTTCCAACGACTGCGTGCTGAGCCAGAGCTACAACAACAGCGTCGGTGTCCTTTATCCTGACAACTATCTCGTTTCGCCTCAGGTGCAGCTGGGTGGTATCGTGAGATTCTATGCTTGCGCCCAGGATGCTTCCTACGCAGCTGAGCACTTCGGCGTGGCCGTTTCTACCACCAACACGCAACCTGGCTCCTTCACCACCATCCAAGAGTGGACGATGAGCGCCAAGAGCGTTGACGATGGCGGCAAGGCTGTCCTCAACAGCCGCAGCGGTCGTGCACAAGGCAACTGGTATGAATATACTGTTGACCTGAGCGCTTACAGCGGCATGGGTTATGTGGCTATCCGTCACTTCAACTGCAGCGATATGTTCTATCTGGATGTCGACGATATCACCATCGGCGAGCCTGGCAAGAGCATTGCTGAAAACCGTAGCTTGCATCACTACAGAGTGTATCGCACCAACTGCTACAATGATGGTCCTTACGAGGAACCCACCACTGTTCTGTTGGCTTCTGTCTGGGTGCCTGACACTGTTTATATTGACGTTGAATGGGCTGACCTCCCGGCTGGTGTTTACAAGTGGGGTGTCGGTTCCGTCTATAGCGGCAATCGCGGCGAAGAAATCGAAGGCGAAATCGTTTGGAGCGAGCCTGTCGGTATCAATCCTGAGATGAACAATCGTGATGTGACCGTCGACTTCGAGACGGGTACCCTGCCTGAGGGCTGGACCATCATCCAAAACACCAACGCATGGTATGTCGGCGACCAAGGCAATTATGGCAATCCTGCTGCTGCCTACGGTGGCACCTATGCAGCCTTTGTCAATGGTTCTGGTACGAGCGGCGACGATTACCTCGTTTCACCTGCTCTCGACTTCAACGGTAGCGGTTCCGTAAGCTTTGCTTATGTGACCCCGAGCTGGGCTGGTGACATTAACACTTTGGCTGTGGCTTACAGCACTTCAGCTACTGGTCCTTGGACCACCGTTTGGGGACCGCAACAGTCCACCAGCTGGACGACAGCCAATGTGCCGCTCTCACTGAATGGTACCTATTACCTTGCCTTCGTCAGCCATAACAACTATGGCTACTGCACTGGCGTCGATGACATCACCATCAGTGGTGCTGCAGGCGGCGGTGGTAGTGGTGGCGGCGGTGGCAACACCGGCGGCCTCAATGGTCCTGGCGGCGAGCCCATCCAGCTTGAGCGTGAAAGCGTGATCGTCTGGTCGAACTGCCTCGATAAGGATATGTACCTCGATAATGTCACTGTCACTGTGCTGCTCAACAGCGCTGACAGCCCGGAAGGCACTACGGTCAGCTTCGTCAATACCAATGAGTATGAACAAGAGACCTACGGTGGTTATAACCTCACCCTCGATGGGAGCGGCTTCTATGCCTTCGATAGCTTCCGTCGTGGTGAATATAACATCAGCGTCCGTCACGAGGGTTACGAGCCCATCGACGAAACCCGCCTCATTTGGGACAACGAGGATCTCCGTTATGTGATGATTGAAATCCTCTATGGTGTTGAGAATGTCTACGTCTCCCGTACTGGCTGGGCCATGTGGGAAGACAGCCACAACAACCCCGGCGGTAATACTCCTGGTGGCGGTCAAGGTGGCAATGGCGACACCTTCAGCGTTGACTTCGAAGGCGGTCTGCCTGCTGGCTGGTCTGTCATCGACGGTAACAACGACGGTTGGACTTGGTGCGCCACCAGTGCCATCCCGAGCACTTGGACTTATTATGCTGGTATAGCTCTCGATTGGTATCACAGTGGCACCGATGCTATGTGCAGCGGTTCCTACATCAACGGTGTGGGTGCCTTGACTCCTGATGAGTATCTGGTTTCGCCCATGGTGAACCTCGCTAACGGTTCAACCCTGAGCTTCTGGGTGGCTGCCACCGACGCCAGCTATGCTGCCGACCACTTCGGTGTGTTTGTCTCCGACAACGGCACCAGCAACTGGACTTCAGTCCAAGAGTGGACACTGACTGCCAAGAAGAGCGGTTTGATGGGTGGTGCTGGCTCACGCGACGGCAACGGCCTGAGACTCGGCAATTGGTACAACTACAGCGTTGACCTGAGTGCCTACGCTGGCCAGAAGTACATTGCCTTCCGTCACTTCGACTGCTACGACCAGTACATCATGTGCTTGGACGATGTTGAACTGACCACTGGTGCCAAGAGCGGCAACGAAATGCAGCACCTTGAGTACTATAAGGTCATGTGTACCTCTGTCGACGGTGTGCCGATTTACAACCACAACACTGTATGGCCCTTCTGCCAGCTTTCCACCAATGAGCCTTACAACGCTCCGCTGGTCGAAGGTGAGCACTACCTCTGCAAGGTCGCTGCCGTTTACAGCACGGGTATCAGCGCTTGGAGCGAGCCTGTCGAATGGCAATATGAGCCTTGCGACCACTGGGGACCTGTTGACGAAGTCACTGCGACAACCGTTGGCCAAGGCAACCTTGTTGAGTGGGTGTTTGACCACGGCTTCAACCCCTACGGTGGTGATACTCCTGGCCCGCAACCTGGTGGTGCTACCTCGTTCACTGAGGGCTTCGAAAACGGCCTCAACGGCTGGAATGTGTTGACCGTCCTTGCCGATGGTGGTAGCTGGATTCACAGCGACCAGAACCTCGGTGGCTACGACTATACTACACATGCTCACGGTGGTACTGGCTTTGCCATGTGCTACTCCTTCGTGGACTATGTGGGTTCCTATAACACAGACAGCTATATGTACACGCCTCAGAAGTACACCATCACCAATGGTTCAACTCTGAGCTTCTTCGCTGACAACGCCAACGACAGCTATCCTGAGAACTTCTCGGTTTGCATTGCTACTGCCGACAACCCGACTGCTGCTGACTTCACGACTGTTTGGAGCGGTGGTGCCAAGGGCAACGGTGGCGAAAAGGCTGCTGTCCGTCACGATGGTAACCGTTATGACAACTGGCGTGCCCACAGCATCGACCTCAGCGCCTATGCTGGTCAGAATGTGTACATCGCCTTCCACGATGTCAACTACGACATGTACGAAATCTGGATTGACGACGTGACCCTGACTCCTGGTGCAAAGGGTGAGTACAATGCTATGGAAAGCGGTATGCTGAACAGCGGTGCCTACGCTCTCAACATCACCGACATTGCCAACTACGACGAGCGTGTGTACTTCCTCCACAACCTGAGCAAGGATGTCCGCTTCGACGTCATCAACGGCGAAGCTGCTGGTATGTTCATCGTCAGCACTGCCGCTGGCTATGAAGACATCGACCTCGAAGAGGCTATAAGGGAATTCAGCTACAACAACAGCATTGAGTTCGGTCAAATGGATAAGGTCCAGGCCGCTGAAACGGCTCTCGCCTACAAGGCTGAAATGCCGATGAGCTTCACCAACTCGCTGATGATGGACATCTACGCCCAGAGCCGTGAGAACAACATGTGCGAGTTTGCCGATCCGTTCTGCACCGACAATGGTATGTACGAGTTCCCGGCTGGCGTCAACGCCGGTAGCGGTGAAACTGGTCCTGACTACGACTGCCTGTACACCACGCCTAACCCGGCTTGGTACTACATGCGCATAGGTGATCCCGGTTCGATGAATATCCACATGTACAGCACACCTCAAGTCGACATCGACTTCTGCTGCTGGGGTCCCTTCGACGACCCGACCACGCCTTGCCCCTACGGCTTGACGGAAGACAAGGTCGTCAGCTGCAGCTACAGCACCAGCTGGACTGAGAACTGCATTATTCCTGCCACTGCTCAGACTGGTGAGTACTACATCCTGGTGATCACCAACTACTCGAACCAGGCCTGCAACATCAACTTCAGCATGATTGAAGGTAGCGGTTCGACCGACTGCGGTATCCTGCCTCCTGTCGACATCATCGGCTTCTTGATCACGATGGATGGCGAATATCTCGCCTTTGCTGGTCCTACCGACCGCGACTACCTGCATGAGGGTGAGTTTGGTGAACATGAGTACTGCGTGCGCCCGATCTATCCTGGTGAAATGACCCTGCCCAGCAACAACTTCGGTTGGTCAATGGGTTGCCCGGTCTGCGCCACCAATGGTGACCTCTGCACTCCTGGTGCTCCTATCCACGGTGAAGCTCTCAACGAAACCGACCAAGCTAAGGTTTGGTGGGGCGATCAGAATCCTGGCCCAGGCGGCTGCGAAGGCGACGAGTTCACTCTGAACTTCGACGACAGCCAGATGCCTGCTGGTTGGACTACTGTTGATGAAGACGGCGACGGCTTCAACTGGATCCTCGGTTCCGGTTGCGACGGTATCTACCTTGACGGTGGTAACCTTGCCGGTGCTGGTCATAACGCTTCAGCCGACCTCATCGTCTCTGGTTCCTACAGCAATGTCTACGGTGCTTTGAATCCTGATAACTGGCTCATCTCACCCGTTGTGACCCTCTGCGAGAACTCAACGTTCAGCTTCTGGGCTTGCGGTCAGGATGCCAGCTATGTCGCTGAGCACTTTGGCGTGGCCGTCTCTGAGGATGGTGGCAATAGCTTCGCTATGGTCCAAGAGTGGACGATGACTGCTAAGAGCAATGGTAGCATGGGCATTGGCCGCGACGGTAACTACCGTGCACAAGGCAACTGGCACCAGTACACTGTCGACCTCGGCAACTACGCTGGTGAGGGTCGTAAGATTGCTATCCGCCACTTCAACTGCACCGATATGTTCATCCTTGATGTCGACGACATCGAGCTGAGCGCTGGTGCCAAGGGTACTCGTGCCGCTATCGTCAGCTACAACGTGTATCGTTCGACCGAGAACGCCAACTACACCTTAATTGGTAATGTTCCCGCTGTTCCTGGCCAGACCTACTACGAGTACATTGACACGCCTGCCGTTGCTGGTACTTACTACTATCAGGTGACTGCTGTCTATGCTGCATGTGAATCCGAACCTGCACAGGCTGCTAACAACCCGAACAACGACTACGTCATGGTTGTGGTTGGTGGTGATAATGTCGATGAAAACATCATGGCCATCTTCCCGAACCCGACCAAGGGCAATGTTACCATCTTGGCTAACGGTATGCGCCACATCACTGTGGTGAGCATGCTCGGTCAGGTGGTGTTCGATGCTGATGTCGAGGGTGACAACTACATCATGAACATGTCGCAATACACCGCTGGCGTGTACACGGTGCGTGTTACCACTGAGAACGGTGTGAGCGCTCAGCGCATCACTGTTGTCAGATAAATGACTGCGCGGAATTGATTTCCGCAACAAATTGGGCGGCTCCCATTTCGGGAGCCGCCCTTTTTGTTATCTTTGCAGTTTCAAACCTAAAGTATTATGATACATCACCTCCCGAAAATATCACGCATGCTCCTTCTCGGTTCAGCTCTCATGATGTTTAGTTGCAGCCAACGGCCTTCCGTAGATGAGACACCGCAAGCCGACTATATCCAATATGTCAATCCCATCATTGGAACCAACGGTATGGGACATACCTTCCCAGGAGCCTGTTCGCCGTTTGGGATTGTCCAACTGAGTCCCGATACTGATACCATTCCTCATGATATCGATGGTAAATATCAACCTCGTGTGTATGAATACTGCGCCGGCTATCAGTATAAGGATAGCACCATCGTAGGATTCAGTCATACCCACTTCAATGGTACGGGCCATTCTGACTTGGGTGACATCTTAGTGATGCCTGTAACTGGGGAAATCAAATTCAATCCGGGCACGCAGACGCATCCTGATGCAGGTTATCGTTCAAGGTATTCACACGATACGGAAAAGGCTCTACCGGGCTATTATGAGGTCTATTTGCAAGATTATGGGATTAAGGCCCAGTTGACGACTACCCCGCATACTGGCATACATCGTTACACTTTCCCTGAAGACAGCACCGGCAGCATTATTCTTGATTTGCAACATGGCATCTACAACTACGATGGCAAGACCCTTTGGGCCAATCTTCGTGTGGAGAACGACACCTTGCTGACGGGTTATCGCATTACCAATGGTTGGGCCAGAACCAACTATACCTATTTCGCCATCAGCTTTAACCAACCCATTGCCGACTATGGCTACCGCGAGTTGCAGAAGCCCAAGTACAACGGAATGTGGGGCAAGTTTAACGTGAAGCACAATTTCCCAGAAATGACTGGACGTAAAATTGTGGCGTATTTTACCTTTAATCATCCTCAAACCCTTGAAATGAAAGTCGCCCTTTCAGCCACCAGTACAGAAGGTGCTCTAAAAAACCTTCATGCCGAGACCGATGGACGCGATTTCGATCAACTGTTGGCAGAGACTCAAGCCCAATGGAATCAAGAGCTTTCCATCCTTCAAGCCGAAGGCAGCGAAGATCAGAAAACGATGCTTTATACCTCTTTATATCATACAATGATTAATCCCTCCGTCTATATGGACATCGACGGACAATACAGAGGCATAGACCACAACATCCATCAGGCTGAGGACTTCACCAACTATACTGTGTTCTCGTTGTGGGATACCTACCGTGCCTTGCATCCGCTGTTCAACGTGCTGCAGCCCGAGCGCAATGCTGATATGGTGCAGTCGATGCTAAAACATAGTGAACAGAGTGTACACGGACTGTTGCCTGTTTGGTCGCACATGGGCAACGAGAATTGGTGTATGATAGGTTATCACGCCACATCGGTGTTGGCCGATGCTTACATCAAGAGTGTCACCCGTCATTGCGAGGAACGAAGCAATCCAGAATTGTTGTTGAAAGCCCTGCAACGCAGTTCCTCTTGCCCCTATTACGTCAACCTTGATGATTACCAGCAATTGGGCTATGTGCCTTTCGACCGCAACAGTGGTTGTGTGTCAGTTACTTTGGAGTATGCCTATGACGATTGGGCCATCTATCAGGCTGCCTTGAAAGCAGGCGATACCGAAATGGCCGAACTTTACAAACAACGCGCCGCCAACTGGCGCAACACTTTCGACACGGAGTTAGGCTTCGCTCGACCCAAGATGAGCGACGGCAGTTGGAAGACTCCTTTCAGTCTGATGGATACTGAAGGCGAGGGCTTCGTGGAAGGCAACTCTTGGGTGTATTCCTTCTATGTGCCGCAAGACGTGAAGGGTTTGATTGAAGCTATGGGAGGCGATGCGCAGTTCATCCACAACCTCGATACCTTGTTTGTGATGCAACTGCCCAAGGAGTTCTTCGAGAATACCGAGGATGTCACCGAAGAGGGCTTGATGGGCTGTTACAATCACGGTAACGAGCCTGCACACCATATCGCTTACCTTTATAATTGGAGCTCGCAACCTTATAAGACCCAATACTGGCTCCGCGAAATCATGAATCGCTTCTACAAGAACAACATCGACGGCCTATGTGGCAACGACGACTGCGGTCAAATGTCAGCCTGGTACATTTTCTCCGTTATGGGCTTCTATCCCGTATGTCCCGGTAGCGACCAATACATACTGGGTGCGCCTTACTTACCTTATCTGAAAGTGCGTTTGGGTAACGGAAAGACCTTGGAAATAAAAGCTCCTATTGTCTGCGATAAGAACCGCTATGTACAGAAAGTGACTCTCAACGGGCAGGAAGTCACCCAACTGTATCTTACCCACGAACAGTTGATGCAAGGAGGCGAGCTGGTCTTCGAGATGGGCAGTGAGCCGAATAAAGAGAGAGGCACGAAGCCCGAAGACAAACCATATTCCTTGTCCGATTAATCAGTGAGTAACCACAACACGCTGGTTGCTTACTTGGCCATCGCTATAGCGGATGCTTAAGAAGTAGATGCCGTTGCTTAAGTTAGCAGTATTGATGTTTATAGCATTTCCGTTAGCAGGAATGGTCTGCACCAAAGCACCCATCATATTGTACACCTTGACGCTCTCGATGTCGTTTTCAGCCTCAATGCGCACCGCTGTGTTGGCTGGATTGGGATAGAGTTTGCAGCGTCCTGTGGTGTGATTCTCGATGCCCATAGTACAGGTTTTGCTGGCAATGCGTTTGATGGAAGTGTTGCCGCTTTCGGTATAAACCACCTGAACCTCGACGACATAGAAGGCACCGTAGACTGTGGGGAAGCTATAAGTGGTTTGGTTATAGTTTTCTTCCACAATCTCACCGTTGACGATGATTCTATAAGTGTAAGGCTTGTTGATAGTGGGAGCATCCCATGAAGCCACCAGGAGTTCTTCTGCGCCCGAAACATCTTCCACCAAAAGCAGGTTCTCGACAGGCAGTGGATGATAGGTATATTCGTAGGCATAATTGCTGTTGAAGATAGTGTGCGAAGCGTAGTCCTGAACCCAGATGGCGACTTCGAGGTCGCTCATTTCCTCCACATGAGTCGAAGCCATATCGTAGCTGAATTGCAGATGTTCGGGCTGTGTGGCGATGAAATTGACGGTTGTGCCTTCGGCGTCAGGCAACATCTTCATGAAAACATGACGGAAATCGGTCTCTCCGTTGTTGCCCACATTGCCGTGGGTTTCCTTCTCATTGACGGAAACAAAGACACGAGCTGTGACATCGATGTAAGGATTGACATCGACTTTGACGGTGATGATGGATCCATCAACCTCAAACGAGCCGCGAATGCCCATGTAAGCGGTATTATGGGCATGTAGGTCGAATACGTCTTGGTTTATGGCAGAAAAGCCTTGATCCTCGCCATCGAGGAAAATATTGGGAATAGCATCGACAACGTAATAATCGCGGCGTATGCCGCCTTCCTCTGTATAATAAGAGTCTCCAGGTACTGGCCAATTCATCTGGTAAGATGTGTAGGTGTAGCGACCAGGGTTGTCTAAGCAGAAGTAATACATATCCGTGCTGACAGCGGTGCAAGGGCCACAGGTCGAAGAAGAGAAGTGTTCAATCATGGGGAAGCGTTCGGTGGCGCTGATGGTTACACCGACAGGAGCTTCAAAGGTATTGTTGTTGGGATCTTCGTCTTCCATACCGTTGACAAGATGAATGCTATATGCAACGTTGTAAGTGTTGGGGAGAAGTAGGGTAGGAGTGCTGAAATACAGTGTATCGTATTCCAAGAAGGGAATTTCCACTTCGAAGGTCTCGGTGACAGGTGCCTTTCCTTCCACTTGGTAGGAGGCTTCCACCGAGGTAACAGGGGTGGTGCCATAGTTGAACACAAGCATTCCGAAGGTAGTCTCACCACTACTGATGTGGTCGGGTATCGTCGATGACTCAATGCCCAAGTCGAGTTCTTCTACGGTGTAAATATAGATATTGTCGAAGTACCAGTTGTTGATGTTGAAGGAGTCACCATTGTAGAAAAGGCAGAAACACACATTAGGTTGACCCATGTCGAAGGTGTTGATGAGTACGTTGATATCCCATGTTCCGCTGGTGTCATAACTCTGGCTCCAAGCTTCATTCCAAGTGGCACCACCATTCGAAGAAGTGGCGATGCCGATAGTGTGGACACCTTCAAAGTTGTCAAGGGCGTGCTTGAACGAGAAACCTACGCTACTGATTCCTGTCAGGTCGATGGCGGGGGAGACCAATCGTGATGTGCCATTGAATGAGGGGTACCACATAAGTTCTATTTCGTTAGGGTTGCCACCGGCGAAGGTTGAAGGGGAGATGCTCCAGCTTTCGGTACCCTCTTCGGCGATGTACCATCCGGGAGGCATAGTGGGACCATTGAACAATTCCTCAAGCAGAATACTGCGAGTTTGTGCCATCGTTGCTGAGACGAGCAACATAGCGAATGTAAAAAATAGAGCTTTTTTCATAGCTAATAAATTAAAGGTGATATGATGATTTGGGCTGCAAAAATAGGAATTATTTAGAATGTTTGTTTTTTTACGAAAAAAAAAGGAACCCCGAAAGGTTCCTTCTCTTGTTTTAGATGTTAATTAACAAATATTAGTGGCTGATTATCACGCGCTGGTTGTTAGCAGTGCCGTCGCTCTGACGGATGCTGAAGAAATAGACACCGTTGCTCAAGTTGGCCGTGTTGACGTTGAGGGTTCTGCTATTGGCGGGAATGATTTCCACCAAGGCACCCATTATGTCGTAGACCATAACGCTCTCGATGCTGTTCTTAGCCTCGATACGAATATTGTTGTTAGCGGGGTTGGGGTAGAGTTTCGTTTCTGAAACTAACTCGGTGACTTTCAGTAATTCGCCGTCAACCTCGATGAGGAACTCGGCAGTGCCGGCATCCGAAGTCACAATGACCTTTGTTTCGGCAGTGCTTCTGCCTTCACCGGGGTAATTAGGCTCGACATTAATGGTGAACACTGCGTTATAAGGCAGCACATAAGGCAGTTCCTCGCAAGTAATGGTCAGATACTGCACGCCTTCGGGGTTCTCTTCCTCAATGGAAAGGACGGTAATGTCGGCATGCGTATTGTCGTTGGCGTTGATTACATAGAGTTGGGCAGTGGCTTGTTCCGGGTTGAGCATAGCTTGCTCGCTGCCGTTGATAATCAGACCCAAGTCTTGCATACTGCTTGATGCTGTGGCAAGTACTTTAACCGAAGTCATGTTGTTCTCATACAGGGCAACCACACCGACCACATAGAACTCGTCAGGTTGGCCTTCAAACGAATATTGGGTGTCGGTGATGTTTTCTGCTGCTAACACACCATTGACATAGACGTTGTAGCCGTTAGGATTGCCGTTGGCGGGAGCATTCCAAGTGGCAGTCAGCATACCTCTGCTTGCACCAGAAACCGTCAGATTCTCCACAGGATAGGGGTGTACCTCGGTGTATTCGTATGCGAAATGGCTATTGAAGATTTCTTTGGAACTGTGGTTCTGTACCCAGATGGAAACCTCAAGGTCGCTCATCTCCTCGACGTGCGTACCCGACATATCTTGGGTGAATTCCAAGCGTTGAAGTTCACAGGAGGTGAAGTTGACATTGGAACCCTGTGCATTGGGCAACATCTTCATGAAGACGTGGTGGAACGAAGTCTCACCATTGCCGCCCACATTGCCGTGGGTTTCCTTTTCGTTCACGGAAATATAAACTCGGGCATCTGCATCGATGTAAGGCATCACATCGGCGATGACGGAGATGCTGTTGCCGTTCACCGAGAAGGAACCACGTACATCCATGAAGGAAGTTCTGTTGGCGTGTTCATCGAAGACACCTTGATTGACAGCGGCATAGCCTTGGTCTTCACCATCGAGGAAGCACTGGGGAACAGCACTGACGCCGTAATAAGTACGACGGGTGCCGCCTTCTTCAGTATAATAGGGGTCACCGTTGCCGGGCCAGTTCATCTGATACTTGGTGTAGGTGAAGCGACCGGCGTTGTTGTTGCAGAAGTTCAGCATGGCGGTGTTGACGCTCACGCAGGGACCGCAGGTTGACGATGAGAAGTGCTCAATCATCGGAATCTTCTCAGCTTCACCAATAGCCACAGAGACGGCTTTTTCAAGCATGTTGTTGCTGTTCACATCGTCTTCTTGTCCATTGACCAAGTCGATGCTATAGGCTACGTTGTAGCTGCCGGGAACCAGCATGGTTGTGGTGGTGAAATTCAGGGTTTGGGTTCCCAACGAAGGAATGTTGACGGTAAAGGTTTCAGTAACAGGCTCCATACCTTCCACAGTGTAGGTGGCCGTCACGGAGGTCACAGCGGTAACACCATAGTTAAATACATTAATGCCGAACGAGGTTGTACCGCTACCGACGAAGTCGTTCAATGTGGCTGAAGTAAGGCCAAGGTCAATGTTTTCGAGAGTGAAAGCCATGATGTCATCAAAGAACCAGTCGTTGATGTTGTAGCTGCTGCCATTAAAGAAGATGCAGAATTGCACGTTAGCCTGACCCATATCAGAGGTGCTGATTTCCTGGCTCACAGCCCAAACGCCGCTGCTGCTGTAGCTTTGGGTCCAAGCTTGGTTCCATGTAGTACCGCCGTCTGAGGTAGTGGCAACGCCGATAGTGTTGCTGCCTTGATAGTTGTCGAGTGCGTGTTTGAATGAAAACACGAGGCTATTGATACCGGTCAAGTCAACGGCGGGAGAAACGAGTCGCGTCATACCGCTGAATTGAGGGCTCCAGGCGAGATGCATCTCGTTGGCCTCTCCACCGGCATTGTTGGTAGCCGATACCGACCAGTTTGAAGTTTGTGCGTTAATGGACCAGCCAGCTGGCATGGAAGCACCGTCAAAAGACTCTTGCAGCAAAATCGTACGATTTTGTGCCATCATCGCCGTTGCAAACAGTAAGGCGAAGGCGAATAGTAAGGTTTTTTTCATTGTAATGTGTATTAGTGATAATTAATTGAATGTTGTTGTTATTGATGTTGCAAAAATAGAAAGTATTTTCGAAGTCGAGTATATTTTTTGAAAAAAGATTCCTTATTTTTTCATTGTAACTTGCAAAATAGGATTTTTTCCATCATTTTGCCGTCAAATCAGTCCATGCGCTATCTCCCAAGCGTGATTTCGGCAACTCAATAATGAATTCCGTCCCCTCCCCTACTTGGCTCTTGAAGGAAATTGTTCCACCTGCAGCTTGCACGATGTTGTAGGTTAGAGAGAGACCTACGCCTGAGCCTCCTGTCTTAGTGGTGAAGTTAGGCAGGAAGATTTGGCTCTTATCCTCGTCCTTGATGCCTTTACCGTTGTCTTTTACGGCTATTGTAAAGGCTTTGTCGGAAGCTTCTAACCGCACTTCTATTTTACCGTCAGGCTTCGTTCCAATGGCCTGTACGGCGTTTTTGATGAGGTTGCCTACGGCACTGTTCAAATTGGTCTTGTCGCCGTTGTAGGTGTGGTCTATGGCCTTGTCGTAAAGAAAGGCGAAAACGATGTTTTCTGCGTTATCGTAGAGATTCACTACATTGCTTACCAACTCTGCTAAATCCAAAGGTGCCGGATGGTTTTCAGGCAACTTGGCGTAACGTGAGAACGAAGAAGCGATGTCGGAAAGGGCATCAATCTGCTCTATTAATGTGGCTGTGGTGCGTTGCATCTTCTCTTCAATATGGGCATCACCTTTTTCTATGCTTCGTTGTAGCAGTTGTACACTTAAACGCATGGGTGTCAGCGAGTTCTTAATCTCATGAGCCACTTGTCTGGCCACACCTCTCCAGGCGGATTCTGTGGTGGTGCGTTTCAACTCGGCTGCACTCTTTTCAAGCTCTATGATAAGCTGGTTGTATTGCTTCACCAGGGCTCCGATTTCATCGTTACCTTCCCATTCAATAGGCTCATTCTTTTGGTCTATCTTGATACCTCCCAATTTACTCTGTATCAACGATAAAGGTTGGGTAAGCCTGTTGGTAAGGTTGATGACGAAGATTAAAGCAAAAGCGAGTAATATGAGGATGATATTGATATATGTGAGTACAAAGTTGCGGATTTCATTGTGCAGTTCAGTGGCACTGGTGAAATAGGGTGTGTTGAGATACGCCAATGCGTTTCCATTATGGTCGTTCAGTGGGATATAAGCAGATTCATAAACGCCTTTGCCTAACCGTTCTTCATGGGTGTAGTACAACGCCTTGTTTTGGTGCATCGCTTGATAGGCATCTGCGTTCATCATTGGAGCTTGTAGGTTGAGGTCGAATATCTCGAAACGGGTAGTGGCCAATAGTCTGCCATCCAATCCATATAGGTTGAGGTCAGTGAAGAAATTTGAGGCGTAATGTTGTAGGATTTCTGCCCATGTTTCACGTGAAGCATTTTCTATTAATGCATCCAATGGGATGTCGTTGCTCATCTCTGCGGCTATCGACCGTGTAGTTTCATACTGGGTTTCGCTTGTCTTCTGGTTGTAGAGGCTGCGCATATAGATGACCGACACAGGACCGATGGCGAGGAACGAAATCGCCAAGGTGAAAAACACCACGTTTTGCAAGCGCTGCCTGAAACTGCGTCTCTTGCTTGGGAGCGGTTGGATAAACCAATAAATACTTAGATACGGTACCATCATCAACAACAGGAACACGGCAAAAGGTGCGGTAGTTTCCGACCAGCCTTTTCTTGGTGTGCTGATGACCAGAATTTTGTTGTTGTCGATATGCTTAGTGTAGTGTTTAAAGCCTTGTTCGTAAGTGAAACCCACGGTTTTTATATTCAGGTCTTTATAGAAATTGGGGTAGACGTATTTGCCGTATTTGTACACTAATAGGTTGTCGCGGTAATGCGCTACGGAATAGTCGTATGGCTTAGTACTGTTAGTTTCCTGTAGGAGTTGGGGAAAACTGAACCCTTCAGGAGCAATGGGTTTGTAGAATTCAAAATAGAGGGTTTTATAGGCTAAGGAATCGGCTGAATAGATTTTGATTTTACCTAAATAATTGGGGTCGAGGGTGTAGTAATCGATGAAATACAGCCCCTCTCCTACCCTTTTTTGTTCGTTTTGGGTGAGTTTCTCCAAGAAGTAGACTTCGCAGTCGGTGATATAGCCTTCGGGCTGTATGGCGATTTCCTCGTTGGGTTCGCAAAGGGTCAACGAAGTGTTGTATTGGTTCATGATTTCGTCAAAAAGGAGCTCTTTGGAATAACCTAACACTACTTCTGCCAACACATTACTTTCTGCAAATACCATTTCACGAAATGCTGTGTCGTATTTGACCAATTCTGCAAAACCTGCAAACGATTTCTCAAATCTGGTATCTCGTTTTTCTGAAAGGTTTTCGGCTAATGCCTGCATTTCTGCATTCTCTTTGCGGATGTTGTGTTTTGCATATAAATAGGTGAATAGTACCGCCAGCGTGATAATTATGCCTATTCCGTATTCAATCTTAAATCTACTGCTTCTTGCTTTATTCTCTTTTGGTCTGCCTGTGATGAGCAACAATCCTATAATGCATAGACATACTATTATGCCATAAAGGATTTCTCTATAGGGAGAGCGTAGTTGGGTGTTTTGCGTGATTTGGCATCGGCTTAGTAGTTTGCCCTTTGCCGAGGTGATTTCAAAGCCTTCCGAGGTTCCAAACCGAACCTCATTATTGATAAGAGGGTTGTTGAGCACGTATCGGTTCTTGAAATACTGGTTGCTGAGCTTATAGGTGGTGTTGATTTGCCGGAACACATAATAGGTCAGTTGTCCCTTACTGAATGATCTTACATAATTGTCGCCAGTTAGCAAGTTGCAGATGGTGTCGCTATCGGGTGCCACCCTTCTGCGGATGATACGTGGTCCGACGGCGTTGTCGTTCCAGTAGAGCAGCGAGTCATTATGGTAAACGAATACCCCCAGACCATTTTTTGCATAATGTCCGACCTCGGTACCGTTGTCAATGAGGTTTTGGATTTCGCTCTCTGCTTTCGAAACGGATTGTTGTATCTGTTTGGCGAAAATCTCTGGCAAGGTCATCACCCGTGAAGTGAACAACATCCCGATGGCCATGATTGCTGACAACAGCGCCAGAATCCAGCCTATCGTCTTCCCTGTTTTTCGCCTTTTATCCATACTTGATTGATAATGAATGTTTTAAATTATCTCTTGTCTGCCGTGTTTTTCTTTGCCTGTCTAATGCTACATCATTTTGTCTCAAAAACGCCTGAAATGGCCTAAAAATGGCCAAAAATCGGATTTCGCCTTTTTAACACTCCAAGACATATACTAAACTGGACCATTCTCCGCTTTTTTGTGCCTTGCAGTTGGAGATAAGTCCTCTTAAGGCACCTTTCAACAAAGGTAGCGTATGGTTTTTGTATTTCTCGCTCATATAGGAGATGTAATAGGCATCCCACACCAGTTTGTCGGTTTTTTTCAGTTTGAGCTTGGTGTTTTTGAAGATGTTGTTGATGGACTCCCTGCAAAAATGGTTGAGGTGACGGGGTACGTCGTAAGCGGCCCAGTATTCTCTATAAAACTCTGCGTCAGCTGACTTATAGTTGGGTAAAGCCAAAACCAAACGTCCACCTTTTTTCAGCAAGCGTTGCAGATGCGTCACTTCTTCTTTCAGGTTGTCGACGTGTTCCAGTACGTGCCACATGGTGATGAGGTCGAAGCTTTCGTCTTCCAGGGATGCAAGTTCGTCTGGATTTAGGATGTTGGCCTTTACTCTGTTTTTGGCTATGGCTTTCGCTTCTTTTGATGGTTCTATGCCTGTGCAGTTCCATCCTTTTTGTTCCATCTCATGCAAGAAATCCCCTACCCCACAGCCTATTTCCAACATCGTTCCAACTTTCAGTCCTTTTGTAGCCAGTTTTCTTTTGTGCCTCAGATTGACTCTCTTTACGCTTTCATAGATTTTAGGTATGAAGCCATTCTTGTTTTCCTGGTGACTATAGTATTCTTCAGACTGGTAATATTTGCCTATGCTGTTGACATCTGGTCGCGGTTCGGTGAAGAGCAGACCGCACTTCAGGCATTCGTAGATTTCGAATGGCTCTTGTGTAAGGAACAGGTCTTTCACCCATAGATGCATTTGTGTTTTTTCTGAATCGCACCAAGGACAGTTCTTGTTCATATCGTTTGTGTGTTTCATGTGGAACAATGATTTTATCTCCCTAATAAGATGGCCAGCACGTTGATGTCCGCTGGAGAGATGCCGCTGATTCTTGAAGCTTCTCCTAATGTAGCGGGCTGGTAGCGGCATAGTTTTTGCCTTGCTTCGATTGAGAGGGCTTGAAGTTTGTTATAATCCAAAGTCTTGGGCAGTTTGACGTTTTCTAAGCGTCGCAATTTGTCTGCTAACTCATCTTCTTTTTCTATGTAGCTGGCATATTTGATTTGTATCTCGGCTTCTTCTAAGCATTCCTTCATAAAGGTGTTCGCGTTCTTGAAGGCTTCCAATGACTCTGCTTCTTGGATGAGTTCAGAGAGGTTTAACTGAGGACGAAGCAAAAGATAGGACAGCTTGGTTTTTTGCTCTATTGGGGAGCTTCTCTTTCTCTCTAATAGCCCGTTGACTTCGTCCGGATAGGTGTAAGTCTCGTTCAAGAGTGTTTTTATCTCATCTACCTTCTCACGTTTTTTTAAGTATTTCTGGTATCGGTCTTCCTTGGCCAGTCCGAGTTGGTATGACTTTTCTGTTAGTCTGGCATCAGCGTTATCCTGTCTGAGCAAGATGCGGTACTCTGCCCTGCTGGTAAACATTCTGTAAGGTTCGTCTACGCCTTTTGTGATAAGGTCATCGATGAGAACTCCGATATAGGCTTCGTATCTTGACAAGACCAAAGGTTCTTTCTCTTGTAACGAAAGACTTGCATTGATACCCGCCATCATTCCTTGGCAGGCGGCTTCTTCGTATCCCGTCGTACCGTTGATCTGTCCCGCAAAATACAGCCCATGTATGAGTCTTGTCTCTAAGGAATGTTTTAGCTGTTCGGGAGGGAAATAATCATATTCTATGGCGTACCCAGGTCGGAAGATTTTGGCATTTTCGAAGCCTTCGATTTGTCTTAAAGCTTCGTATTGGATATAATCAGGTAGTGATGAACTGAAGCCATTGAGATAATACTCTTCGGTAGTCCAGCCTTCAGGTTCCACGAAAAGTTGGTGGGAGTCCTTTCCCGCAAAGCGCTCGATTTTATCCTCGATGCTGGGGCAATAACGGGGTCCCACGCCTTGAATTCTGCCGTTGAACATGGGTGAATATTTGAAACCTTTGCGGAGAGTTTCGTGTACTTTTAACGAGGTATGCGCTATCCAGCAACTTCTTTGTTGTTGGATTTTGAAGGGTTCGGTATAAGAAAATCCGACCACCTCCTCATCGCCCTTTTGTTCGATAAGCTTGCTGAAGTCTATCGTTCTCCCATCAATTCTTACTGGGGTACCAGTCTTGAGTCTCTTGGCTTCGAATCCGATTTCTTTCAGCTGTTCGGTTATCCCGTGGACAGCCACCTCTCCCATCCTGCCACCTGAGAAATGCTGTTCACCGATGTGGATGATGCCGTTGAGGAAAGTGCCGTTGGTGAGGATGACCGCTTTGCTGTGGATTTCGCCTCCCATCATCGTCTTCACACCTTTGACTTGGTCGCCTTCAATCAAAAGTCCGACCACCGTATCTTGCCAGAAGTCCAGGTTGGGGGTCTTTTCCAAAAGGCTGCGCCATTCTGCTGAGAACATCATCTTGTCGCTCTGGCAACGTGGACTCCACATGGCAGGACCTTTCGACTTGTTAAGCATCCGGAATTGGATCATTGTGCGGTCGGATACAATACCCGAGTAGCCTCCCATGGCATCTATCTCGCGGACGATTTGTCCCTTGGCGATACCGCCCATAGCAGGGTTGCACGACATCGAAGCCATCAGGCGCAAGTCCATCGTGATGAGCAGGGTTTTGCTGCCCAGATTGGCCGCCGCCGCTGCTGCCTCACATCCGGCGTGACCGGCTCCTACAACGATGATATCATAGCATTCAAAGGTCATTTTCTTGTTGGTGTTTCACGGGAAACAGTTTATTTAATAGTATGGTAATCAATTAACTAAATAATAATCTCAAAGCCTCTTCCTCTTTTTCACGCATCTGTTTCTCTTCTTCTTCAGTATGGTCGTCAAAGCCGATGAGGTGCAGCACGCCGTGGATGATAACGCGGTGTAATTCGCTCTCGTAAGTGCGACCAAAAGTCTGTGCGTTTTCGGCAATTCGGTCTATGCTGATGCAGAATTCACTTGACAAAACGGTCTCGCAGTCAGTCAAGGGGAAGGTCACAATGTCTGTATAGAAATCGTGTCCCAAGCGCTCTCTGTTGATTTCAAGAAGCTTCTCGTCGCTACAGAAATAGTAGTACAACTCCCCTATCGTTTTGTCGTATTTTTGTGCCACTTCATCAATCCATGTCTTTGTCTTTTGCGGGTCAATGGCTGGCATCTCCACGTCCAATGTGCTGAATCTGATCATCGTTAATGCGTGTTTTTCTTCAGGTAGTACTCGTTGATTTTGTCCTTATAATAGGGTGTGAACTCGATGGGCTGAGTGCGCAAAAACTCCTGGTTCTTTTTGAGCGATTGCTCGTAGAGGTATTCGTCAATCTTGCGGTCGAACTGCGTGCCTTTAAACTCGTTGGACTTGCGCTTTTCCTCCTGCTCGCGTTTCTCCTGTGCCTTTTGCGACTCCAGCATCCGGGATTCGATACGCTGACTGCGCTCTATCATCTGTCGGTTGATTTTCTTGTTCACCAACTCCTCTTCCAACTTCTCCATATCCTTAATGATTTCATTCAGACCGTCGTCTCCAATCTGTCCGTTTTCCTTCATCTCGTTGAGCATTTGCTGCATCCCTTGGCGCAACATTTCCTGTTCGGCTGCCATACGGGCAAACTGCTCGCTCATGGAGTTTTGTTGTTGCTGGCCCGGCTTCTCCATCTGCTGTTGCATCTGTTTCAACTGCTCGCTCAGTTGCTGCTGCATCTGCTGCATATTTTTCATACTCTGCTGTCCCTGACCGGGTTTGGGCATCGAACAAGACATGGGCATTCCCATGGCTTCCATGCTGTTTTCCATGTTTTCTAACGATTCTGCCAGCATCAAAGCCAGGTTGTTCATCGACATCATGGCGGTTTGCTGGTGACGCGAGGCCTGACCGAGTTTAAGGTCGTTCATTTGTTTCAATGCGTTCTCGGTCTGGTTCTCGATGGTGTGCAACTCATCAAAAATGAAGTTTTGGACGGCTGGCTGTCGCATGGCCATACTGCGTAAGGAATCGCGGACCATATTGAAATTGTCAGCTACTTCCTTCTGTCGAATGATTTTCTCGACCAAAGCTGGGTCATCGGAATGCATGCTACCTGTCTCAGTCATCAGGCCCTCTTGCTCGTGTGAGGCATGTACTACGTTTTCGAGTAGGATACGGAGTAAATGGGCGTCTTCAGCCATCTGTTGCATACCGTCCATCTGCATCTGCATCATCATTTGGTTGGCCATCTGTTGCATCTTCTGGCCTGCGTTCTGCTTCTTTTGTTGCGACTGCTGCTGCGATTGTTGCTGTTGACCGTTTTGTTCATTCTGCTCATTCTCCATGGCGTCTTGCAGGTCTTGGTCGATGCTTTCTTGTAATGCCTCATCCTTTTCCATGTTGAAAGGCTGTTGCAGGTCCTTGTTTTTCTCCAAGAGTTGGTCAAGCTGTTCCATCATCTTGTCGAATTCTTCTTTGGCTTCCTCTGCCGATTTCTGGTCGGCCTCCTCCCCTGCTTTGTTCTCCTCCCCTGTTTTCTCCTGATTTTCAGATTCTTGTTTCTGTAATTCTTCGCCTAATTTGTTCAATTGGTCAGCCAGGTCGTTGAGGTCTTTTTCCATCTTGAGTTGTTCAAGTAGCGATAGATTGCGGTCAAGAAGCTCTTGCATCGACTGGTTGTTTTTCTTGATGTCCTGCATCATCTGTTGCATCTGTTCGCGGGGCATCTCTTCCAAAAGCTTGTCGATTTGTTCCATCATCTTGCGCATTTCCTCAGGGATTACCTCGTCGAAAAGCTTGTTGATTTGTTCCTGTTTTTTGAGTAGATCTTCGTTGCCGAGGTCATGTTCCTTCATGAAATCGGACAGTTTTTCCTGCTCCTGCTGTAGCTGGTTCCACTCGTCCTGAATCTCTTGCTGCTTCTCCAAAAGCTCTTTCATCTTTTCTTTGTCTGACCAGTCCAGTTCTTTCTTTTGGAGCAGGTCTTGCAACATCTTTTCGATGGCGTCTTGCAGCTTGTCGGCCTCTTGAGACTTTTGCTCAAGGCGTTCCATAATGTCTTCCGAGGTGTTGTCGGCAATGCTGTCCAAAGCGGTTTCTGAAGGTTTGTAATAGGTGAAGGTCTCCGAGCGTTTCGACTTGGGGCCGTGGAAACCATCGTTGTCCCATACCTCAAAATATACCTCCATATTCTGTCCGGGCAAGATTCCCAAACTGTCCATATTGAAACTGTAGAAGAACGTGGAACGGGTTTGTTTCATGTCGATGGCTACGCTCTTGACGATGTTCTTTTCAACGGGTTCTTTGACCTTGCAGTTGAAGGTCAGTTTGCTGAATCCGTAATCGTCGGTAATCAGACCTGAGTAATAGACATCGGTGGACAGTTGCTCGTCGAACGACTCAACACGGATGTCGGGATAGGCATCGGGCAGCACATCGACGGAGAAGGGTAGGGGATCTATAGTGTTGTTCCATGTGTTTTCAACCTGCACCTCAAACTTGGTTGACTGAGCGGCCACAAACTGATAGTCGAAGATGTCGTCATGTGCTGTCAGAGGGGTTAACAGAGAATCACAGGTTACGGAGACCTTTTCGGTATCGCGAGTGATGAAGCTAAAGGTGAGTTGTGTGCCTTGGGGGACGATGAGTCGGGTCTTGCCTTCAAGGGTTTCGTTGCTGCGATGGATATAGGAAGGATATTTCACTTCACAGCGATAGGAGAGCAGGGTAGGGTTGGGGTGTACTATGATATGGATGGGTCGGCTGGTGTATTCGCCTCCTATCACATGAAAGGTCAGGTCGTTATACAGATTCTTGAAGGTGTAGTTGAAATCGTTGGTGGATGCTTTGGTCATCAGCTGTTGCCCCAAGTCGCTCTTCACGTAGAAGGCATCGGGGATGCGGTCGCCTTTCACCATGATGCTGAATTTCACTTCCTTGCCTTGGGTGGTCTCTATCTCGTCCTGTTCAATCTCGACCTGATAGGGGAGGGGCTTCTCGTAGGCTTGTTCGTAGTTGACGATACGTTGGGTGGGCTGCACGGCAAACGAAGGGAGAAAGACAATCAACAAAATCAGCAGAAGCAATATTCCGAAAAAGACACCTAAATACTTCAAGTTGCCTCGCAAATCGACAGCATCGCTAAATCGGATAGGGGAGAGGTGGGCACTACGCTGGTCGATAGCCGCAGCCAAAAGAGCGTTATCGGAAGAATCTAAGCGGCTCAGCTGTATCGTATTCAGCAGTTTGTCCTTGATATCCGGGAAGAACTTGCCAATCAGTACCGAAGCCTGTTCCACCGACATCTTCTTTCGGAATCGTATCAGGTTGACTAACGGAATCAGGAAATAATAAATGCTTACAAAGGCGCTCCCTGCCAAAAGGAAAAGGAAAAGTACAAACCTGCCTTTGGGTGGGAACCAGGAGAAATACTCTAACCCGTTGATAAGCAGATAGAATACTATCCACAGCACAGCACCCACCAACACGCCTTGTATCAAGCGGTTAAGGTAGTACTTCCGTGTGAAGTCTTCGATTTTCCCTATCAAACCATTAATTGCAGACATACCCTAATTTAGAATAACCTGCAAAGATAGGGAAATTTTTGAAACAACTGAGTTTTTTCCATAGCTGTCATTTAAGATGTCACAGGGTTTTTTAGAAGCTGTTTGAAAATCGATAACACGGGTCATTTTTTTGCTTCACTCGAGTGATTTCATCGATTGACTCGAGTCAATCGATGAAATCACTCGAGTGCCTGTTTTTGGGGAGGGGTATTACTACGAAGCGGATAGCTTCATGGCCGACTGGCTTGGGGATTACCTTCTTGAAGCAAACGGACGAGATTGTGGCGACCAATAATAAGCAAAGGTATGATGGGAAAAGGTAATATTTACACGGCTAACAGCACCAGCAGTTGGGCCGTGAAGATACGCAGGAACATGGTTAAGGGATATACGGTCGCATAGCCCATGTTGGGCAGCTTGCAACTCTCGGGAGCTACTGTGTTGGCAAAGGCCAAAGTGGGCGGGTCGGTATGCGAACCTCCGATGAAGCCCATCAGGGTGTAATAGTTCATCTTCAGCACCAAACGCCCGAAAGTCGCTACGAAAATCGGTGGTACGATGGTGATGATGATACCATAAACAACCCACATATAGTGAACTTGGACAGTTTCCACAAATTTGCCCCCGGCACCAAGCCCCACGCCCGCCAAAAAGAGTGCAATACCTACTTCTCGCAGCATCCATATACCATTGCTGTCAGTGAATTCTGTGGTAAACCATCCTTTTTTGATGCCCAGCCAACTGCCTATGATGGCCACGACCAAAGGACCGCCTGCCAAACCGAGTTTAATAGGAGCTTTCATACCCACTGGAATCGGTATAGATCCTACGATGATGCCAAGTGCAATAATGACAAAAATGGGTATGAGGTTCACCTTGTGGCGTTGCGATGTGGGTGAAGCTTGCTTTTCGGAGCGGGATTCCATGGTGGTTTCGGTTGCTGGTTCGTTTTTCAGGTCGATGCGACAGAGCGGACGGAGCAGGATGCAGGTCATGATCATGCCTACGACGGCCAAAGGATAGGTCACGGCATACCCAGCCGCTAATCGGTCGGCAGCTCCTTCTATGCCCATGTCGTTGACAGCTTGTTGTGCCGCTGAAAGACCAGGCGTATTGGTGATGGCACCGGTGTAAACACCGGCCATGTCAGCCAAGTCCTGATGGGCGACTTTAGCAAGGATGACCGTAATCAAAACGCCAAGTGCGACATTGACTAAGGCCATGATATTCATAGCCAGGCCGCCTTTCTTGAACGAACGAAAAAAGCCAGGCCCGACTTGCAAGCCTACTGCCACCACAAAGAGAATCAGTCCGAACTCTTTGATGATGTGCAACATTTCACCGTTGAGCGTGATGCCGCATGCACTTAATGCGATGCCAACGAAAAGCACCCACGTAATGCCTAAAGACACTTTCGCGATTTTGAATCTGCCCAAAAGCAAACCGACAAAAACAGAAACGGCCAGATAGAATATTGTAGGACCCACGCCAGAACCTGTGAAAAGACTAAGCATAATGAGAAAGGTTTTAATAAAATTGCCCCACCGAAGCGGGGCAATTTATAGATAGCTAAAAGTGAATTAATTAGTCGCCCAATGTGGCCACCATAACGGCCTTGATGGTGTGCATACGGTTTTCGGCCTCGTCGAAGACGATGCTGTTTTTGCCTTCGAAGACCTCTTCGGTGACTTCAACGCCATCCAAGCCGAACTTTTGGTGAACATCACGACCGACTTTGGTCTCGAGGTTATGGTAAGCCGGCAGGCAGTGCATGAACTTGCAGTTCGGGTTGCCCGTCATTTCCATCATCTCCTTATTGACTTGATAAGGCATGAGGAGGTCGATACGCTGTTTCCAAACTTCGTCGGGTTCGCCCATGGATACCCAAACGTCGGTGTAGAGGAAGTCGCAGCCCTTGACGCCCTTCTTCACGTCGTCGGTGACGGTCACCTTAGCGCCCGTTTCCTTGGCGATCTTCTTGCAGGTGTCGATGAGTTCCTTGTTGGGTTGCAGTTCCTTGGGAGCCACGATGCGGACATCCATACCCATCTTGGCACCACCCACCATCAGCGAGTTACCCATATTGAAACGGGCATCACCGCAGTAGGCAAAGGTCACCTGGTTGAGGGGTTTGTCGCTGTGTTCCATCATAGTGAGGAAGTCAGCAAGGATTTGGGTGGGGTGGAATTCGTTGGTCAAGCCGTTCCAGACGGGAACGCCGGCATACTTGGCGAGCTCTTCAACGATGTCCTGACCGAAGCCACGATACTCGATACCATCGAACATACGACCCAGAACGCGGGCGGTGTCCTTCATGGATTCCTTAACGCCAATCTGTGAGCCGGTGGGGCCGAGATAGGTGACGTGAGCACCTTGGTCCTTGGCGGCGACTTCGAAAGCGCAGCGGGTGCGGGTTGAGGTCTTTTCGAAAATCAGGGCGATGTTCTTGCCCGTCAGTTTGGGTTGTTCAGTACCTGCATACTTGGCGGCCTTCAGGTCGGCAGCGAGTTTCAGGAAAAAGCGAATCTCTTCCGGAGTGAAGTCCAAAAGCTTCAGGAAGTTTCTGTTTCTGAGGTTAAAAGCCATTACTTTATGATTTAAAAGATTTATAATTTAAGATTCTAAATTCGCTGCAAAATTAGTCTTTTTTCTTGTATCTTTTTACAAATAAATCAGATTCCGTATTTTTGCAGCCTAAAAATGAAAAATCAACGCATATAAACCTATCGAAAATGAAAGAAGTAAGAGTAAGATTTGCCCCGAGCCCTACAGGTCCTTTGCACATCGGTGGCGTGCGTACCGCATTATATAACTACCTGTTTGCCAAGAAGAACGGTGGCAAGATGATTCTCCGTATCGAGGATACCGACCAAACACGTTTCGTGCCGGGTGCCGAACAATATATTGTTGAATCACTCGATTGGTGCGGTATCAAGTTCGATGAGAGCGACTATGTGGGCGGCGAGTTTGGTCCTTACAAACAGAGCAACCGCAAACACCTTTATAAACAGTATAGCGATGAGCTTTTGGAGAAAGGCTGTGCCTATATCGCCTTCGATACCGCTGAGGAACTGGATAAATACCGCAAGGAAGCCGAAGCCAACAAGCAAACCTTCATCTACAATTGCCAGAGCCGTAAGCACCTGCGTAACAGCTTGACGATGAGCAAGGAAGAGGTTGACAAGCTGATGGCCGATGGTGTGCCCTACACGGTGCGTTTCATGATTCCCGAAGATAGGGAAATCGTGATGCACGACTTGATTCGCGGCGAGGTGAAGGTACAGACCAACACTCTGGATGATAAAGTCTTGTTCAAGTCGGACGGAATGCCTACCTACCACTTGGCCAACATTGTTGATGACCACCTGATGAAAATCAGTCACGTCATTCGTGGCGAGGAGTGGCTGCCTTCGATGCCGCTTCACGTGATGCTGTATGAGGCTTTTGGCTGGGAAGCACCTCAGTTTGCCCACCTGCCTTTGTTGCTGAAACCCGATGGCAACGGTAAATTGAGTAAGCGCGATGGTGACAGACTGGGCTTCCCTGTATTCCCGATGTATTGGGTCGACCCGAAGACTGGCGATACGGCTATGGGCTACAAACAGTCGGGTTATTATCCAGAAGCTTTCATTAATATGCTGGCCCTGCTGGGTTGGAATCCAGGCACCGAACAGGAAATCTTCACGATGGACGAGCTGATACAGGCCTTCTCCTTGGAGCGTTGCAGCAAGAGCGGTGCCAAGTTCAATGTGGAGAAGACCAAGTGGTTCAATCACGAATGGCTGATGCGCAAATCCAACGAGGAAGTGGGCAAAGACTACCAGGCTTGGCTGAAGGAAGAGAAAGGCATAGATACTCCTTTGGATTTCGCCGTAAAGGTAGCTGGCTTGGTGAAGGACCGCGTCAATTTCGTGAAGGAAATCTGGGAGCAGAGCTTCTTCTTCTTTGAGGCTCCTACGGAATATGACCCCGTAACGGTGAAGAAACGCTGGAAAGAAAACTCCGCTGAGACGATGCTCAAGGTGAAGGAAGTCATTAAGGACATTGAGCCTTTCACTCTGGCCAACATTGACGAGACCTTGAACAACTGGATTACGACCAACGAGTTGAATACAGGTCTGGTGATGAATGGCTTACGCCTGATGGTGGTGGGAGCCGGCAAGGGACCTCATATCGGCGAGATTCTTGAGCTTTTGGGAAAAGAAGAAACACTCAAGCGTATTGATGCCGGTGTGAAGGCTTTGGGATAATTCAGCCTATCGTTTTTTCTTGAAAAACTCCGTCAGCAGGGCGAGACATTCGTCCTGCATTACTCCTTTTGCGGTTTTGGTCTTAGGATGTAGCATATTGCCGAAACGCGAGAATCCGTTTTTGGGGTCGTCAGCAGCCCAAACGATTTTGCCGATATGGGAATGACACAGAGCTCCGGCACACATGGGGCAGGGTTCCAAAGTGACATACAATGTGCATTCGTCCAAATACTTAGCCCCTAGGGCGTTGGCGGCTGCGGTGATGGCCAGCATCTCGGCATGAGCCGTTACGTCGTTAAGGGTTTCGGTCTGGTTGTGGGCACGGGCGATAATCTTATTGTTGCACACCACTACAGCTCCAATAGGGATTTCATCGGCTTCAAGAGCCATTTCAGCCTCATGGTAGGCTTGTTTCATATAATATTCGTCAGAGAAAACAGAGAGCATATTTTTCGATTTGTAGAGACGCAATGCTTGCGTCTCTTCATGATTACATTTTTGATAACAGTGTTGTAGAATCAATTACCATTTTGCTGAAAGCAAACCATTTCTTTCCCAAATCTTTCAACGATGCACCTATGTGATAAACAGTCTCGTCAATCATTAAGAAACGATCGTGAGCGTTGGAAAACACCTGAACATCAATTGAGTCATATTGTGAATTATGGAGGTTGATGTCAGTCTGGAGGGCGGGAGAAATCTGTTTAGTGTAAATGGTGGCTTTGACTTTTTTTGCACGCTTGTCAAGTAGTTTCAATACAGTGTCATCAATATAATTGTCAATCAAGACAATGCGTTGTTTCGCGCTACGAATCAAGTCGCTAACAAAAACATGGGCATCAAATACTTGACCTTCAAAGAAAATGCCTTCGACAGGCGGGAGCGAGGTGCGGACAAAAAAGTCTATCTTTTCGGAATGTTCAGCCAATAAAGTTTGCTGGTTTTCTAATTGGTTTTCAATTTTTAAAAGTCGTTGGTTTAAGGCATAACCTTTTAATAAATAGTCTTTTAAGACTTTGTTTGCCCATATTCTGAATTGTGTACCTCTACGGCTTTTTACACGATAGCCGACAGAAATGATGACATCGAGATTGTAGAATTTTGTTTTATAGGACTTCCCATCGGAGGCAGTTAGTAAGGATTCCTTACATACTGAATCTTCGATTAATTCTCCTTCTTTGAATATATTGCCAATATGAAGAGTGATGTTATTTCTTGAAGTCTCAAATAGTAAAGACATCTGAGCCTGTGTAAGCCAAACGGTCTCTTCCTCCAAACGCACTTCAAGTTGTACGCTTTCATCAGGTTGGTATAATATGATTTCTCCAGTTTGCTGCATATCATTTGGAATCAAAGCGGGGTAAAATAATGATTTTTGCAAATGCTTACTCGTTAATTTCGAACTTATCCCAGTCTGGCCCCAAGGGGAATTTCTGTCTGAAACGTAACAAAGGCTCGGCTTCAAGGGTGCAATGTAATATGGCCTCTTGATAGGGTTCGGCATGAGAAATGACCACACCCCGTGAGTTAATGACTTGTGATTCACCGCTGTAATGTAGCCCGTAGGCATCTTCACCTACGCGATTCACGCCAATCCAATAGGCTTGGTTCTCGATGGCTCGGGCTTGGAGGAGCGTGTGCCAGACGTTCATTCGTGAGTCGGGGAAGTTGGCAAGATAGAAAGCCAAATCGTATTCGTATTGCCCGTCCTTGTAACGGTTTCTTGCCCAGATGGGGAATCGAATGTCATAACAGACCATAGGCCTGATTCGCCAGCCATTCAATTCGACAATTAATTGTTTCTTTCCACGTTCCACGAGTTTGTCCTCGCCACCCATCGTAAAAGTGTGGCGCTTGAAGTACAGTTCATAACTGCCATCGGGACGCATCCAGACGAGGCTGTTATAGTAATGCCCGTCTTGTTCCAAAGGAAAGGTGGCGCAAATAACCGCATTCAAGTTTTGGGCTTGATGGCGCAGCCATTGCATTGTTGGCCCGTCTTCCTTCTCGGCAAATTGTTTGGGGTCGACGGGGAAGCCCGTAGTGAAGGTCTCGGGCAGGAGAATCAAATCGGTGTCGGGTTGTACTTGTTCCAGCCAGTGACTGAAATGCTGGAAGTTGGCTTCTTTGTCCTCCCATTTGAGGTCGGCTTGGATGTAGGCGATGTTCAGGTTGTTCATAGTGTCGAGTTTAGATGGTAATGTCCGCTGCCGTAAGTCTTCACCTCATAGCCGTTTTCGGTGGGCAGACAAACCTCAGCGGTGGTGTTGGCGGGGATGGTGAACTCCCAATAAAATTGGTTTCCTTCGCGTCTCCAATGGCTCTCAATGCGACCTGAGACAGAGTTATAGGCGCAGTTCACAAAGTCCAGTCCGTCAATAGGGTAGGGCTTGAGTTGGATTTTGCTGTAGCCGGGTTCCAAGGCACGAATGCCTCCGAGGTATTCATATTCCCAAAGGATGAGGTCGCCTAAAAGCATCACGTGGTTGCCAGAGTTCATCGAAGGGTCGGCGGTATTGCCGTTCCATAGCTCCCAGATGGTGGTAGCTCCGTTGCGTACCATATAGCCCCAGCTGGGATAGGTGTCGTTGGAGGCAATCTTCAAGGCCAGGTCGCCGCGACCGTATTCCGTCAAGGTACGCATCAGTTGCTGGATGCCCACTACACCGGTAGAAACGTGGCCTCCGCATTCGTTCTCCGTCTTGTCGACGATGCTGGCGAAGACTTTGTCCTCGACCTCCTTTGGCACCATACCGAACCAAAGGGGAAGGATATTGGCTGTGACGGTGTTGTTGGCGTAGCGTCCCGTCTCGCGGTCAAGGTATTTGTCGTTGAAAGCGATGGTGGAAGTGACGATTTCCTGTTTGAAATAGGCCACATCTTTTTCGAACCCCAAGACTTCGGCGAATTTGGCCATCTTGCCGCAGAGGTAGCAGTAGAAGGGTGTGGAAATGACGGATGACTCAGTAATGCGGTTGGGGTCATTGGAGTGAATCATCTCCAACGACTCAGGGGGCATACACCAGTCACCGTAGGTGTCGCGAGTCATGATGCCTCCCTTCATATACTCGTTTTTCATGTGAAACAACCAACGCTTCAAGTTGTTAAAATGCTGAGCCACAGACATTAAATCACCATAACGGGTGTAGAGCATATCGGTTACGGTGACAATGGCACCGGGCCAGGTCATGTTATCTGTATAGCCTCGCCAGTAAGGGGGAATCACATTGGGCAATGAGCCGTTTTCCCATTGGCTGTCGTCAGCATCAGTGAGCCACTTGGCGTAGAGCTGGTGGTTGCCGAAGATATAAGACTCGCCGTAATTGCCTGTGGTGCGGTCGCCTGTCCAGCCCATCCGTTCATCCCGTTGCGGACAGTCGGTAGGCATCGAGCGGTAGTTGCCTCGGATACCCCAGTAGGCGTTGTGATATACTGCATTAAGGATTTCGTTGGAGGTCTCAAACGAGCCTGTGACGGGCATTTCGTCATAGATTACCCAGCCCTCAAATTCTTCCAAAGCGGGCTGTTCACGCAGGCCAGTGATTTCCACATAGCGGAAGCCGTGATAGACGAATATCGGATGCCATTGTATTGTTGAATTGTTGATGGTTGAATTGTTGAATTGTTGAACTGTTGAACTGACAATGTATCGGTCGGTGTTTTCCGAGCTGCGGAGGTTGGCGGTATAAAGTAAGCTATCGGGAGTCAAAAGTTCGGCGAAGCGCAGGGTGATGATGTCGCCAGGTTGTTGTCCACGCGCTTTCATGTTAATGAAGCCGACCATATTCTGACCTATATCGAGGTACCATTTGTCGCCTTTCTGGAAGAGGCTGACGGGTTTCAGCTTTTCCATCACGGTGATGTTGGGATTGGGTTGGGGGCTGAGTTGTCCTTCGGGGGCCTCTACAATTTCGGCTTGGAGCCAAGTGGAGGCATCATAACCGGGTTGATTCCATTTGCCCAGTTCATAGTTCTCATCATAGGTTTCGCCGTCCCATTCGTTGGCGGTGCGGATGGGGCCTCGATTGGTGATGCGCCAGGTCTCATCGCTGACAATCATGTCTTTGGTGCCGTCTTTGTAGGTCACTTCCAATTGCAGCAGCAGGCGTGGTGTGCCGAATCCAAACACGTGTTCGGTGCCGTCCCAGTTGGGGTTGGCTGCATTGTAGCGGATGGAGGTATAACGGCCTCCTTCAAGGATGATGCCTATGGCGTTGTCGCCGCTATTGAGCATTTCAGTCACATCGTAAGTGTTGAAATACACACGTTTGGAGTACCACGAAAGGGTGGGCTTCAGCAGTTCTTCCGGAGCGATTTCTTGTCCGTTGAGGTAGGCACTATAGACACCCATACCGCTGACGTACAGTCTTGCCTCGTTGATTTCGTCTTTGAGTTCAAAGTCCTTGCGGAGATAGCGGGCGGCCAAGCGAGTTTTACCCACCAAAATATCGTCCTCAAACTCATGTCCAATCCATTTCGCCTGCCAGTCCTTTTGTTCGAGCAGACTGATTTCAAAGGACTGGACTTTGCTTTCCACTTTGGCTTTCTTGCCGTTGGCGGTTACGGTTGTGATGATTTTCCAGAAGGCTTTGTCGCGGCTTTGGAGTGGTTCGAATGTGTAAGAGACACACGGCATAAGAATATTCAGCATTTGGTTGGAAGCCACCGTTTTGGAATCCCAAAGGTCGCCTATGCCCATTTGGGCGTTCTCAGCGGTGGAGGCCACAATGATGCGGTAGTTTTGCTGCACCACATTGCTTTCTGTTGTCTCGTACTGCCAGCTGAAGTGAGGCTGGTTGGTCGCCAAAGCTTGTGGATGTATCTGGTGTTCCACATTGGGATTGACAATGCTGACCTCGAAAGAATTGTTGCAGGAAGCGAAGACTATGGTTGCAAGGGCAAATAGGGATAACAGGTGTTTTTTCATACTATGGTGATTATCGATGGCAAAAATAGTGATTTTTACATCTGTCTCAAGACTTCTGTGAAATAGTTTTCGGATAGAAAAACCACTCTCCAAGTTCGGCGGCACCAAACTCCCAGTTTGGCGGTACCGAACTCCTAGTTTGCTTGTACCAAACTCACCAAGTGAAAAGGCTGTTAGAGTCATTAAATGTCCCACTGTCCCAAGTGCCCTTTGTGTGGGACAGCGGAACAGTGGGACAGCCTACATTATTTGAATTTGAAAACGATGGGAAGGTTAAAATAAACCTTCACGGGTTTGCCTTCTATCTTGCCCGGTTCCCAGTTCGGCATGGACTTCACCACTCGGATAGCCTCTTCGTCCAGGTCCTTGAACTCGGCTGACTTCCTGAGCAACTGAATGTCGGAAATCGCGCCGTCTTCGTTGACCACAAACTTGACAAACGTACGGTATTCGGCCAAACTTGGGTTTTCATCAGTGTTGCCTTTGTATTTCTCAGGCATGATCAGATTCTTCTGGAGATATACCATCAAGGCTTTGTCGTCACCGGGGAATCGTGGCATTTCCTCTGCGATTTGATAGACGCCGTCTTTGTCGGGTTTCATGTCGCCTTTATTGTTGGATTGTGGGGTTTGGTCATCCAACTTGAAGAAGATGGGCAAGGTGTAATGTACGCGGACGGCTTTTCCAGCCTGTTGTCCAGGAGTCCATTTCGGCATAGATTTCACCACACGGATACCCTCCTCATCGCAACCACCTCCGATGCTGCGCAACAGTTTCACTTCGCCGATGCTGCCGTCTTTCTCAACGACAAACTGTATGAATACACGGCCTTGAATACCTTCATCCTTGGCTCTCTGTGGATATTTGACGTTCTTGCCGATAAACTCCATCATGGCTTTTTCACCACCAGGAAATTGAGGCATCTGGTCAACGATGTCATAAATGGTGTCGTTGCTTTTTTCCACTATCCGAACGGGGTTTTCTTCCGTGGTTTGGATGCTGAGTCTGAAATTGTCAGCATCGAGGGTGAAAGGCTCAACGGTGTACATCGTTGTGTCACCGTGCTTCTCTATCGCGTTGAGGGTGAACTTGATGTCCTTGTTGGGCGTTCCGTCGGCATTGCAGCAAGTGGCTGTGATTTTGTTGCGCATCTCGCCCGTAATGGGGTCGGGTGCCTCAGTGGTCTTAAACTGGACGTAAGAGCCATCTTCGTTGTAGATGATGGTATCCGTCAGATTCATCGGGTTGCCGTTGTCGTCAAAGATTTCGAACTGGTTGATTTCGACATTAATTTGTTTTTTGTCGGGCTGTTGTTCCTGCGCCGTCACTTTCGTGTTGGCAACCAGCAGGATAGCCAGTACGGGCAATGTTGCCAAGAGCCTCCACCAGAGGCCCTTGGCCTTTTCATTCTTTGTAATCATCTTGATTCTTTTTTTTGTGAGTATTAAACTGAAGTTATTGCTAATGCCGCTGAAGTCCGCAGCCGTGCACTGCTGTAGAATCAGCATCATGTAGTCTCTTTTGTTAATGCCGGCGGCTACCACATCGCGGTCGGCCTGGTATTCGTGAAGGCTCTGCAACTCCTTCTTGTACTTGTAGACGAAGGGGTTGAACCATTGCAGGATAATCATCACTTCGGCGAAAAGGATATCCCATGAATGACCGTGGTTGATATGGCTCTGTTCGTGCCTCACGATGTCGGGCGAAACGCTTTCATCGGGGAAGAAGGCGTAGCGGAAGAAGGAGAAAGAGCCTTGTTCTTTTCCTGTAAACACAGCCGTGTAACCCTCGCGCTTTTCTTTTGGTGAGCGGACGATGAGCGCCACGAGTTTCCCCACCTTGATGAGGAAAAGGAGCAACATCACGGCTGCACCTACTAAATAAACACCGCCCACGGCTTGCCAGATACCCAGTTGGACATGAGGCAGTGAAGCCGTTTCCAAAGCCGTTTCGGTTTCCGGCAAAGTGGCTTGTCCTTCGGGCGTGACGGTGATTTCTTTGAGGAAGGCACCGCCAAACAGGTCTTGCTTCAAGTTCACCATCTGCGGCGAGCTCTGCCCCATCTGCATCCCGATGAAGGGAAGTGCCAATGAGAACAGCAAGGCCGTCAGCAGGAAGATGCGGTTGAATAGCAGGCGGTTGCTGTTGTTGAACAGCACCCGATAGGCTAACCACAGCACGATGATGCCTGTAGTGATGGGAACCAGTTGGTTGATAATAAGTTGTTGTGCGTTCATGGCTTATTTCCTTTCTTCGTTGATGGCTTCGTCAATGACCTTTTTCAGGGCTTCCAGCTCTTCGAGGCTGAAGTTCTCCTTCTTGGCAAAGGCCGAAACGAGGTCTAAGTATGAGTTGTTGAAATACCGCTCCACCACGCTGCCAAGATAGTGTTGCGAGTACTCCTCCTTGCTGATGGCTGGCGTATAGCGGTTGGCGCGACAGAAGGTCTCATGTTTCACGAAACCCTTGTTCTCCAATATCTTGATGACGGTCAGCACGGTATTGTAGGCCGGCTTGGGCTCAGGAAAAGCCGCCATAATCTCGTTGGCGAAACCTTGTCCGATGCTCCAGATGACTTGCATCACTTGTTCTTCTCCTTTGGTCAGTTCTTTCATATTCAACGTTTTTATTGTTTTCAATACACTATATTAATCGTCTCGCTCAGTTTACGAAGACGCTTTCGGTCTTCATTTGACAAGATGAAATCATTCTCACGCAAAATAAGCATTTCCATAGTAGGCATCTCAGTAAGTTCCCAAGGAAAACGCTCTAACAAATTATGCTCACAGTCGAATTCCTTCAGCGACTTCATCTTCGAAAGGTCGGGTAACTCCAGCAGGTGGTTGTGGCTTACGCCTAATCGCTCTATCGAGTCCATTTCGGTAATCCATTCGGGCAGGAAATGTAGCTCGTTGTGGTGGATATAGACGTATTTCAGCCGTTTCAGGTTACGCAATGTGTCTGGAATGACCTTGATGTGGTTGAACGCTATGAATAGTTGCTGCAAGCTGTCCATATCTCCTACAAAATCAGGTATTTCCGTGAGTTGGTTCTTGTAGAAATCCAGATGCTTCAAGTTCTTGAAACCAGCCAACTCTTCAGGAATTTCCTCGAAATCATTCTCATAGAAAATCAAGCTCTTGAGTTGTGTCAGATTGGCGAATGATTGAGGCAAAGCGTGTAGATTGTTTTTGCCGATATTAAGGCTCTCGCAATGCAGTTGACCGATGTTTTTGGGTAGTTTCTCAAGACCATTGCCGCCAATGAGGACTTGCTTGGCTTTCGAGAGATGCCGAATATCCGAAGGACGAAGTTTCAGCTGATTAAAGTTCAGGTTAATTTCTTCCAAACTGTCCAGTTCCGTAATCCATCTGGGAACATGCTTGATGCGGTTTCTCTCAAGACAGAGACGTTGGAGGCCTTTATAATACCTGACACTGTCGGGGATGCGGTCAAGATTGCTGTTGTAGTAGTCGAGATATTTCGTCGTATAGTCGTAGTGATGCCGTGTGGCGCATGAGGTAAATGCCACAAGACCAATCAAGACTGCAACTATGTATTTCGCCTTTGTCATTTTTTAGACCTTTTTGACGCTGCAAATATAGATAATGTTTTGATTATACAACTAAAAAAGTAGTTGTTTATTGTATTTTTCGGTAAAAATTGTCTTTCGATAGAAAAAGTTGACTGTCCCAACTGTCCCACCTGACCCACCCCTGGGACAGTGGGACAGTGGGACAGACGATTATAAAAACAATAAAGGGGCAGCAGATAACCTGTTGTCCCTTATTGTTGAGGTTGGAGCGGTTATTTGAATAAATCATCCATCATCACATCTGACTGCACAATCCCGCTGTGAATGTTCCTTGCTATGCCATAGGTCGTGATAAAAGTATGAACGACAGCCTTCTTCGTTTTCGTCACATAACGGAATAGAGAAGCCCTGTTTCTGAGTTTCTCTTCGTATTCGGCTGTCAATGCATATTTGTCCGAGGCATATTTGATTT
>CAMYYB010000007.1 GCA_947303335.1 uncultured Bacteroidales bacterium
TCAACTCTCAACTCTCAACTCTCAACTCTCAACTCTCAACTCTCAACTCTCAACTATTAACTACTAATGTATCTCATCGATACCCATACCCATATTTATGACCATCAGTTCAGCCTCGACAGAAACGAGACCGTTCAAAGGGCATTGGAGGCTGGAGTAAAAATGATGCTTCTGCCCAATGTGGATGCCTCTACCATTGCGCCGATGCTTGAATTGCATGAGCAATACCCTGACTGCACCCGTGTAATGATGGGCTTGCAGCCTGAGGAAGTCAAGGAAGACTACAAGGAAGTGCTTTCGCTGATGGAAAAGGAGCTGGAGCGGCCTATATATAAAGGTATAGGAGAAGTCGGCCTCGATTTCTATTGGGACGCCACCTTTGAGAGACAACAGCTCGATGCCTTTGAGACCCAGCTGGACTGGGCCAAGCAACTTGGTTTGCCCCTCTCCATCCATTGCCGCAACGCTTTCGACAAAATGGTGAAAATTCTTGAGCACAAGCAGGACGGCGGCTTGCGCGGTATCATGCACTGCTTTACAGGAACGGAAGAAGAAGCTAATGTCTATCTGGAATTAGGTTTCCACTTGGGGCTTGGCGGCGTGACGACTTACAAGAATTGCGGAGTAAAAGATTTCCTTCCCCGTCTGCCTTTGGACAGAATCGTTTTGGAAACCGATGCCCCTTACCTCTCCCCTGTCCCCTGTCGCGGAAAACGCAACGAGCCAGCTTTCCTTGTTCATACGGCGCAAAAAATTGCCGAAATCCTCCAAATGCCTGTGGAAGATTTCGGCAATATCACTACAGCTAATGCGCAAGCGCTCTTTTCAATTTAATGGTGTCTCAGACGGCAGCGCATATTCTCCACCACATTACCGCCATAGAGCCATGAGTCGGCAAAATGAAGGTTGCCTTTCGGGAACATGTATTCATAGGCGGGAATGTAGACCATCTCTGGGTCGAGGTCGGGACAGACGGTAGTGTGATGATACAGATACGTTCTTGTCGGACAAGGAACAATGAGGACGCTGTCGCGAGCCTCGTTGTATTTGGCCATACCTAAATGGAACTCGGCAGGAATGGTGTCTGTCGCCATCGTCCATGTCGTAGGATTGATGCCGACCACATCGCCACGTGAAACCATGCCGATGGCCGTTGTGTCGGTCACGGAGTTGAAAACGACCAAGCCTTGCATCGTGCTGTCGGTGGCAGGCTTCAAAGCCTCTGGATATTGGGCCACTTCCTCAGCGGTGACATGATAGCCGATGCAATAGGCGGCCACCATCTGTTGGCGTTGCTGTTCCGTCATTCCGTTTTTAAGTAGCTGGATAAGCACCTGCGAGCCTTGGCTGTGACCCATCAAGAAGAAAGGTCGACCCTGATTGAAATGCTCCATATAATATTGAAAAGCATCGTTGACATCCCTTGCCGCAATCCGAGCCAGCGAGTCCAACAAGGGAGTGGGCTGTTGGTAAGCCTCAAAAATCATCTGGCGGTAGTAGGGCGCATAGAAGTTATACTCGCCGTAAAGCATCTTGTTGAAACGCTGGTTGCCGTTGGCCTCTTCCCTCACCTCGGGCAGGCTGATGTCAGCAAACCACGATGAGTCGTTGTCAACAAAGGAAATCGTGGAAACCGTAGGATATACATAAAACACATCAGCTACGTGGCTCGTGTCGCCGCAGCTGTACCAATAGGTGGTGTCGGCATAGTCAATACCTGTGACAGGTTTGCGGTTGGAGGTTTGGGGAGCCGAACAAGATACAAAGAGCCATAAAACAAGAGGTAAAACCAAAACTGTAAAACGTGAAGTTTTCATACTCTAAGAGATTTCTGTAATTAGCTGCAAAACTACGGATTTTTGCCGATAACAGCAATGTTTTTATTTTTTCCATTCCGCTATCCAGCCCTCAATCTCCTTGACCCGTTGCGCGTACTTCTCCATCTGGCCTTCGATGAAGTCGTCGCTGTATTTGCGGTCACAGAAGCCGTTGCCTCGCGCCACGTAGTCATCGTCCTCAAGCGAGCTATAGACATCGGCATAGTTGTCGAGATAGAGTCGGTTTTTCTCCAAAAGCTGTTGTAAATCCTGCAAGTCCGCTTCAAAGGACTCTCCTGAGGCAAAGGTATAACGTTTCTTCATGGTTTGCATGATTTTCATGCGGCAAAAATAGCGTTTCTTAACGGTCAATAGCGTAAAATTCAGTTTTTTTGTCGTGGACTCAATTATTTTTCGCAACTTTGCAGCGAAATATGGAATACGGGATAGTTTCCGCCTTCCGTCACAAAGGAACAACAATTCAACAATTCAACAATAATCAATCAACAACCAATGAAAAGAGACGAAAAAATCTTTGATCTGATTCGCCAAGAGAAAGAGCGTCAGATGCATGGTATCGAGCTTATCGCTTCCGAGAACTTTGTCAGCGAGCAAGTGCTTGAGGCTATGGGTTCAGTGATGACCAACAAATACGCCGAGGGTTATCCCGGAAAGCGTTACTATGGCGGCTGCCAAATCGTCGACCAAAGCGAGCAAATCGCCATTGACCGAGCCTGCCAGCTGTTTAACGCCACCTTCGCCAACGTGCAGCCCCACTCGGGCGCACAGGCCAACATGGCTGTAATGCAAGCCCTGCTTGAGCCCGGCGACACCTTCATGGGTCTCGACCTCTCGCACGGTGGTCACCTCTCACACGGCAGCCCGGTCAACGCTTCGGGTATGCTCTACAAGCCCGTCGCCTACCACGTGGCCAAGGAAACCGGTCGCGTCGACTACGACGAGATGGAGAAGATTGCCCTCGAGTGCAAGCCTCGCCTCATCATTGCCGGTGCTTCGGCCTACAGCCGCGACTGGGACTACAAGCGCATGCGTGAAATCGCCGACAAGGTGGGTGCCGTCCTTATGGCCGACGTGAGTCACCCTGCTGGCCTTATTGCCAAAGGCTTATTGAATGACCCGCTTGAGTACTGCCACATCATCACTACCACCACCCACAAGACCTTACGTGGTCCCCGTGGCGGCATGATTCTGATTCGTCACGACTTCGAAGACCCGCGTGGCCGCAAGACCCCGAAGGGTGAGACGAAGATGATGTCAGCCCTCATCAACAGCGCTGTGTTCCCCGGCATCCAAGGTGGTCCTCTGGAGCACGTCATCGCCTCCAAAGCCGTTGCTTTCGGTGAAGCCCTCAGCGACGAGTACATGGAGTACATCAAACAGGTGAAGAAGAACGCCAGCGTGATGGCCGATGCCTTTGTCAACAAAGGTTATCAAGTCATCAGCGGTGGCACCGACAACCACTCGATGCTCATCGACCTTCGCGGTAAGTTCCCGGAAATCACCGGTAAGATGGTGGAGAACACCCTCGTGCTGGCTGACATCACCGTCAACAAGAACATGGTGCCCTTCGACAGCCGCTCACCCTTCCTGACCTCTGGTCTGCGTGTCGGTACGCCCGCCATCACCACCCGTGGCCTGAAAGAAGACAAGATGCCCATCATCGTCGATATGATCGACGACGTCATTGGCGACATCAATCCTGAGACCAAGACCGCTTCGGAGGCCAAGATCAACGCCGTCCGCGCCGAAGTCAACAAGATGATGAAGGACTATCCGCTCTTCGCTTGGTAATCACCAAACCACACATTATATTAATGGTCGCCCTTTCGCGGGGCGGCCTTTTTTTTTGACCTCACCCTCCTACAAGGCTCCGTGTTTTTTTCATCAGACTTTTTCGCATTGTTTCTAACTGAAACAGATTTATTTTCGTACTTTTGCACCTTCAAAAACAACTATGATGATGCTAAATCGCTGTAAGTTATTGGTTTGTAGCAAGATAACAGGGGGGCGGGTAGAAGCCCTTATTTCGCCGACGGCTTACCTTTTATTAATACAGCATCGCGTTCCATCCGCTTTGAGGGCCTTGGGGCTCTCGGGAGCGGGTGGAATTTTTTTGACCGCTTCGCGTCATTGCGAGGCACGAAGCAATCCAGAAAACAAACCTGTCAGGCGGACACATTCGATGTGTCCCTACAAGGCCGACCCCGTAGGGACGCACCGCGTGCGTCCGCTCGATTCAATCCCCCTGACCCCCTTTGGAAGGGGGACGCGCGAAGCGAATCTTTAAATCCTGAAATCTTTAAATCTTGAAATCCTGAATCTTCAAATCTTCAAATTAAAACACTATGAAAGTATCAAAACAAAAAGTCTATGAGGCTCCCAAGGCGGAGACCATAGAAATCGAGTACCAGGGCATATTGTGTGCCTCGGCAAACCCGACGGGCGGTAAAGGATTCCAGTTCGGCACCGACTCGGGCAACTGGTAAAAATGTCTAACATTAAACAAGGAATGAAACAATGAAAAAGACATTGAGAATCATGGGCCTCTGCGCCCTCGCAGTGCTTGCCCTCGCAGGCTGCAAGAAAGATGAACAGACCACCTCGACCATCAAGGCCACGCTGACCCAGCCGACGGGCAACGCCAAGACGCATATCGGCAATGCCCTCTACTTGGTGTGGGATGCAGACGACGACATTATTGTGTACACCAAGGACAAGACGGAGTCGGCGACATTCAGCCTCACCGCTGGCGCTGAAACCCCCAATGCCACCTTCAGCGGCAGCATAGCCGAGTCGGACAGTATCACCGCCTTCTATCCCAAGGAGGGTGTTGATGTGACCGGAGAGGGCAAGTTTGTGCTTCCGATGAGCGGCAGCCAGACTTACAAGACGAATAGTTTCGACACCAAGACCTATCCGATGTGTGCGACCGCCAAAGTGGGCGACGACCTCGAGTTCCACAGCCCATACGGCCTGCTGGGCCTCCAACTGAAAGGCTCGGCCACCGTCGGCAGCATTGAGCTGACGGGCAATAACACCGAGGATTTGGTAGGCTATTATGAGATTGGTAGCGATACCGTCTTTGTCGCCAACGGCGAGAAGACCATCACCCTGACCTTCGGCACGGGCGGCTTGGTCTTGGACGAAAACACGATTGACACGGTGTACTTCGTGCTGCCTGCCGGCGTGTTTGCAGGCGGCTTCACCGCCGTGGTGAAAAACACGACGAACGACGTCATTGACAACCTGACCACGACGAACAACAACACCATCCGCAGAGAGCGGATTCGCATGATGTCCATAAAAACCTTGGCAGAAGTGCAGACGGAAGACCCAAGCGCGATAACCTCAAACAGCGTCACATTGCACGGTTCGGTTGTCTATGAAGGTCCTGTCGGCGATATTCAGGCGCATGGTTTCAGCTACAGCACGACCCCGGATTTTGAAGGCCCCACAGGCACTGTCGTCCCCGTCACTGATTGGGACAACGCGAAAGGCATCTACACTTTCCATGCAGAGGTTGAAGGCCTTGATGCCAACACGACCTACTATTACCGTGCCTTCTTTAATCTCACCGCTGATCCCGCTTCGGCGGAATATGGTGGGATAAAGGATTTCTCCACACCTACCGGTCTTCCTGTAGGCGCCATCGGCTTCCCGTTCTCCGTGAGTGAAACGCAGAAAGTGTATTTCTCGAAGGGCAACCTGCAGTACATCGGCAGCGCAGGCAATGGTGATGCCAACAATACTGGCGCATACTGGAAGTTTGCCGATCATCAGTGGGATCGTTTGGGAAATAATGGACAAGCTGGTGGAACCAAACAACTTGACCGCGACCTCTTCGGTTGGGGTGTGAGCGGATACAACCATGGGGCATCTGCCTACCAGCCCTGGTCGACAAGCACCAATAATGCCCATTATTACGTCTATGGCAATTCCAACTATCACCTCTATAGCCAGACTGGAATGGCCGATTGGGGCTACAATGCCATCATCAACGGCGGCAACCAGGAGAACAGCGGCTGGCGCACACTGACAGATGCCGAGTTTAATTACGTATTTTACCAACGACCAGCAGGTCTTCGTAATATTGGCAAGGTTAACAACGTAAACGGTTTAATCTTGCTTCCCGACAATTGGACGCTGCCTGAGGGCGTGAGTTTCAATTCCAACTGGAACAACAGCTTTACCAATAACGTTTATGATGTCGAACAGTGGGCTAAGATGGAAGAGAATGGTGCGGTATTCCTTCCTTGTAACGGCTACCGCAAAAATGTGGGTGTCGTTGACGTGGAAACCAGAGCCAACTACTGGACGAGTTACAACCCTCAGAGTCCCACTCGCAGGTACTGCATGTGCTTCGTTTTCTATTCTACTTCCGCCGGCGCAACCACTTGCGATCGCTACTATGGCCTATCGGTGCGCTTGGTTCGCAATGTGGAATAACGCAACCCTCTCGGGGGGAAGACAAGATGCCGCTCATCGTCGACATGATTGACGACGTCATCGCCGACATCAATCCTGAGACCAAGACCGCTACGGAGGCCAAGATTGCCGCCGTCCGCGCCGAAGTCAACAAGATGATGAAGGACTATCCGCTCTTCGCTTGGTAATTTCAACACACACACATGGTAATGGTCGCTCCATCATGGGGCGACCATTTTTTTAGGTCTTTGAAAGTTTTTCGCCATTGTATGGAAAAAACAGCTACATTTGCACGTCAACACCAATCAATAAATCAACAATCATGGACTTAACGAGCACCAACCATAACAAACACTATTCAAGATGCAAAAATGCAGCATTGGCTGTCTTAACCTTTTTTGTTCTGGCATTTATGGGTTCACGCCTGTATGCCCAAAGCTATTTCCCCGTAGGAGATTTCTATTATCAAATCAATGACGATGGCGTTTCTGCAACTCTGTTAGGTCACGTCAACGGCACAGCAGTGTCTGGTGAAATAAGCATTCCTACAACCATCAGTTATAATGGAAACGACTATACCGTGACCAGAATCGGGAAAAACGCTTTTATATCGTGTGGTGGATTGACAGGCCACCTGACCATACCCAATACGGTGACCTATATCGGTGATAACGCTTTCTTGGCTTGTAGTGGATTAACCACATTAGACCTTGGCGAATCCGTGGATACCATAGGCCCCGCAGCATTCTATGGTTGCAAAGGTCTTACCGGTTCTCTAACCATTCCCAATTCCGTGAAGGCCCTTAGGCTTGCTGCATTCTATGGCTGTACGGGTTTTACCGACACATTGACTATCGGCAACGCTGTGACCTATATTGAAAATGCAGCGTTTTATAGGTGCTCTGGGTTTTCCTGTTTGACTATAGGCAATTCCGTGAAAACCATTGGTCCTTCTGCGTTTTGGGGTTGCACCGGTTTTTCCGGTTCTTTGACCATTCCCAATTCCGTGACAAATGTTAAACCCAATGCATTCCGCAATTGTGGATTTACTGGCACACTGACTCTTGGTAACGCTTTGGATAGTATTGGCGGGGAGGCTTTCTATCATTGCAGCGGCTTTACTGAAGTCGTTTCTTTGGCCACAGTACCGCCAACGTTTTCATTTGAGGATGTTTTCGAGGGATTCAGTTGTACGACACTCACCGTTCCTTGCAATTGCATCGCTGCCTACGAAAATTCGGAGTGGCATGATTATTTCTCCACCATTATTGACGATTGTAGTCCTGTGACTGAGCTTGATGAGAAGACGGCCACCGTTTATCCCAATCCGACCCATGGAACGCTTCACATCAAGGCTGAAAACTTAGAAGTCATCAGTATTTATAATTTGTTGGGAGAAAAGTTGTTTGAAGCTTCAACAAGAGGAAACAGTTTTGAATATGATTTCAGCCCTCATGAAGTTGGGGCTTATCTCGTCAGAATCCAAACGGATAAAGGCATTGTGACGAAACAGGTTATGGTACAATACCCATGAAAAAAGGCGGTGTGACCGCCTTTTTTCATATCTGGAAGCGATGACGGAGGCCACAAAAGTTTGTAATACCAGCTTCTAATCTACTGATAATCAATGTGCGTTTCTCGAAAAAGTTTGTAAACACCTTTCATTTGACTTTTTCAAGCATTTTTTGTAATACTTTTGCAGCAGAAAAATGAAACGACATGCTATCGGACAGAATGAAACGGATTGCAAAAACAATTGGACTGTTTTTCGGCATACTGCTTTTGATGCCCTCGTGCGACAGCAAAGCCAAGACAGAGCGCATGGCCTCTATCGTGGCTGAAGTACGCGACATGTATAAAGCCAACGAAGACATCAGCAACGAGAACCAAATCTTTGAAGCATACAACTACTTCGTGAAGCAAAAAGACTATGAAAACGCTGCTCCAGCCGCACTCTACAGTGGATGTGTGCGCCAAGCCAAAAAGGAATACGAGTCCGCCATGAATTGCTACAAGGAAGCCGATTATTATGGTCGGCAGATAGGTGACTCGGTTAGCGCAGCCTTCGCACAATATTATATAGGTGACCTCCTCAACGCCAGCGGCAACGAGGCAGAGGCCATCGGCAACTACAAAGCTGCCGCCGAGCTATGGGGCGACAGCCTCTCACGCAAGGCCAAGTGCCTCAACGCTGTGGCCATGATGTACATCGTAAATGACGACTACGACAGCGCTTTTGTCTATCTCGAACAAGCTCTGAATCTTGCCCAACTCTCAGAAGATAAGGTCACCGAAGCCTCGGTGTGGAACAACTATTCCGTTGCCTATCAGCTGCTTGACGAATATGATACCGCTTTGGATTGTTTGCGAAAAACCCTGCCTTTGGTGGACGAAAAACGTCGCCCTATCGCCCTGCTCAATTTGGCAAAGGTCTATCTGGCTTTGGATGAACGCGACTCATTGGATTATTATAAAACCCAAATGCTCAATGCGATAGAAACGGTAGAATGCCAACCCGAAACTATGGCTGCCGTGTATGGTTTCCTTATCAAAGATGCGCTGGCTGTGGGTGATTACGAAGGTGCCTATCAATTTGAAAAAAAGCACGAACAAGTGGCCTTGGATCTTCTCTCCGACCAAACCCAAAGCTCCGTCCTTGAAATCCAGAAGAAATACGACTTTGAGGCACAAGCCAACCAACACAACCGCCAAATGCTCTCACGGCAAAGACTGATTATCTTGCTCACCGTTATTTTGATTGCTGCTCTTGTCGCCGTCACACTATTGATTCTCAATGCCTTGAAAAAGAAACGCATCGAGGCCGAGATTAATGCGAACCTGTTGGAACTGAAAAAACGCAATGCGCAACAGCAGCAGGAGCACAGTGAGATGCAGGTGCAATTGGAGGAACTGCAAAAGCAAACCGACAGCAAGTTGAAGGACGAATACCTTCAAAAATGCCATATCATCCGCTGCTTCGAAGTGTTGTCGCACGACCGCAGCAACACCATAGCTTTCAAGGATTTGGAGAAATCCCTCTTTGAAGATGATGACCATTGGACGAGTTTCGAAGCTGCTTTTGAAGGTGTACATCCAGGTTTCATCGCCTCGGTCAGGGAGAAATATCCCGACCTTTCTGATTTGGAGTTCCGCTATTGCCTGCTGTCGCATTTTAAGCTCTCACGCCAGGAATATGCCGATGTGTTGGGATGCAGCGTCTATAATGTGGACAAAATCCGTGCAAGCCTCAACAATAAAATGAAAGAAAATGAATAAAGTTATGAAATACAGACCTTTAATAATATCCATACTAACCGTCATCACTTTGTTGTTCGGTTCGTGCAAAAAGCTCAATCTTTTTGAGAACACCAAACCCACGATGGATTATGTTTCTGGCGATGATAAAGACAAAATCGACTTGAAAGGCTCGATGATGAAACCCGATATGAAGTATGACAACATTTATGCGGAGTTGGTAGGAAAAATCGTGTATGTCTATTTCAACGAGACTGTCGAGGACTGTTTGATGACCCTTTCTGCCGAGAACAACGATGTGCTGTTTGCAAGAAACATGAAGAAACAATATCCAGCTACCATTCGTATCTACATGGAAAACGAACCCACAGGCGACTATCGGCTCTACATCACCAACGGTACTCAAGAAGCTACAGCCTTGTTCCATTTCGAGAACGAGGAAGCCCCCAACCGTTCCCCTGTTCCTATCCAAACGTATGATGAAAGTCAAGAATAATAATCAAATACAATACTTTATGAAGAAAAACATCATGATTGCGTTGGCTTTGGCTCTCTGCCTGCCATCCTTGGCGCAACAAGAACAAGAAGAAGAACGTTGCGTCAGCAACGAGTTCAGCATCGGATATGGGTTTCATCCCGTAAGCGGTGACTATTTTGATATGAATGCCATGTATTTCAATTACTGGATAGATAAGGTGGGGGCATTCTATGGTGCTTACACCCATTTCTTCAACAAGGTGGTCGGTGTGGGCGGCACCTATTGCTTCGACCCGAGAATCATCGACTACACTTACATTGGCTCAATCACAAACAACCCTTTAGTCTGTACGCTCAATGAGTCGTGCCATTCCGTTATGGGTCATCTGAAACTCAACTGTATCAACAAGAAGCACTTCGTCCTTTACACCAAGTTTGACGCAGGAATCTGCTTCTGGGACTACAAACTAAAGGAATACCAACCCGAGCTTTTCGGAGTGGAACTCCCCGAGCAGCACTGCTGCTTCGCTTGGCAAGCCGCTGCCGGCATTGAGGTTGGCAACGAACGCATCGCCGGCTTTTTGCAATGCGGCATCGGAATGGAAGGCAACTTAAGCATAGGAATTAGATACAAACTTAAAAACAGAGCACAATGAAAAAGATATGGACAATTGGCATGATGCTCCTTTTGATGAGTTCATGCGTCAAACATGCAGACATCTACTTGAAACTGTCAGAAGAAGACGCGGCAGCCATCCCTTATCGGGAAGGGCAAACCGTGAAATTCCTCGACCAAAATGGCGACACGGTGACCTATGAAGTTACCCGCGACGAAATCTATCCCTACAATGGAGAGCAATACATCAACGCCATTCATGGTGGAGACGTAATGCACCCGGCACCTCATTCGACGGAGTGCTATGCCCGCACGGTAATACTCTATGAGCAATCATACGCAAACCACATGTGCTTCACCGTGAAGCCTGGAAAGGAGTTCTCCTTCTACTTCTTGTCCAACGAAGGCGAACTCAATTTGGACATGAATCTGCCGTCCGTCAGTTCTTATACTATCAATGGCATCGACTACGAAGGTGTCCACCACGAAATTTTATACAGCCATTTCACTGGCGAGTTGCTTTATGACTGGTATTACAACGAAGAGTTTGGACTGTTGTCTTTCACCAAGGGAGATTTCTCTATCACAAGAATACCATAGTTACAAAAACCAAATCTTAAAACCTCAACATCATGAAAAAAACCGCATTATTTCTTGTCTTTTTGCTTGTGGCAACCGTTATGATGACCGGCTGCAAAGGCCCGTTCTTCGATGGGAAATTTGAGACCTATCTGAGAGTTTATAACAAAACAAATTCCACGATAGTTTTGGAGTTTGAAGACATAGAATACGACACCGTTTACATTAAGAAAATCAAACCTAACCAGGAGGGCTCTACGAAGCTCGGTGTCTATGAAGGAAGTGTGAAAGAGACAAGACCTTCCGACGATTTTATCAACGACAAGTTGAGGCATGTCGCCATTTATCGAATGTTTGGTGGCGATGTGCTCCAAAACCTGCCAAGAGACTATTACGACGAAGCGGGCAAGTTTCAGTCTTATGTAAACCCTGAATTTGTAATCTATTTGGCTCACTTTGATTTAACTGTCATCGAAGACATGTTCTCGGATGAGGCGATGGAGTAATAACCATAAAACAAAAGAATATGAAAACCAGAGATTTATCATCAATCGTCGTCTTGCTCATTGCCTTGATATTCGTTTCATGCGAAAAAAACAGGCCCATGATGCAATACGTCTCTGGCGATGACAAAGACAAAATCGACCTGAAAGGCTCGCTGATGAAACCCGATATGAAATATGAAAACATCTATGCCGAGTTGGTGGAAAATGTTGTTTATGTCTATTTCAACGAGACAGTGGAAAACTGCGCCATGACCCTCACCGCGAAAAACGGCGATGTGTTGTTTGCCCGACGGGTGAGCAAGCAACAGCCCGCCACGCTGCGCATCTTTATGGGCGATGAGCCTACGGGCTACTACAAACTCTACATCACCAACGGAGGGGATGAGGCCTCGGGCTGGTTCCATCTTGATAACTCCTCGGAAATCAATCTTAGTATCAACAATAAAACCTATCAACAATGAAAAAGATTATCATGATTTGCTTGGCGCTTCTGGCAATAAGCGCATGTAAAAAGGAAAACAATTATGTAACGCTCACGGATGAAGAAGCAGCGGCCATTCCCTACCAAATGGGGCAAACGGTGAAATTCCTCAACCAAGACAACGACACGGTCGCTTTTCAAGTGACTTGGGACGAGACCTCTCTTTCCGACTATCACAGCGACCACAATTACTTAAGCGAACCCTTGGATTTTGGTTCGCCAATCGTCTATTGCAATTCCCGCGCTGTGAAATTGACCAATGAAACTTATCCTTTCTTTATGTTATTCACCATATACCCGGAGAAAGTGTTGTCTTTCAATTGGAATAACGACCTTGTCATCTGTCGAGACCTGCTCCCCACGGATGAAACTTTCTCGATTAATGGCACCACATACGAACATGTGACCCACGACCGTCTTTACAACCAATACACTGGAGAAATGCTCTATGACTGGTATTATAACGAGGAGTATGGTTTGCTGTATTTCCAAAAAGGCGATTTCACGTTAACAAGAATGTTGCCCAACAACCCAGGCAACATAGAAGAACTCATCGGGAATTGGGATGTGCAATCCTATTACCTTTGGATTCACGACCTTACCGATGAGGATCCGTGGGTTAACGATGGGTCTTACTCACATGAAGAAACATGGAACTTGCCCGACACTAATTATGTTGGCTATGATGCCATCGAGTTCAATGCCGATGGAACCCTGCGGTGGCACATGAGCGACCTTATGGTTCAAGAAGGCGCGTTTACCGACCCATACGTGGAGGCGAATTGGTTTCTCAACGGCGACTCGCTGATAATCAATACAACCAAATATGCAATAACAAAACTCGACGAGGAAACCCTTATCATCGAAGACTACTTTAGAGTAAACTCATACCAAGGCCATCATGGCTGGGAACGAATTAACCGCTACACTCTCAAACGCGCACGGTAAATCATAGATTTAAAAATTTAAAAATAAGAAAAGTCTTTATTATTCCACGATGGTCATCTCGTTTATCAGGTGTCCCGCACCAGCGAACTTGTCGATGATGAAGAGCACATAACGGATGTCGACGCTGATGTTGCGGCAGATGTCGGGGTCATAGATAAGGTCACTCATCGTGCCTTCCCAGCAGCGGTCAAAATTGAGACCCAGAAGTTGTCCGTCGGCGTTCAGAATCGGACTGCCTGAGTTGCCGCCCGTGGTGTGAACGCTGGCAGTAAAGGCCACATGCATCGTGCCGTCCTTGTCGGCATAGCGGCCATAATCCTTAGTGTTATAAAGCTGTTTCAGGCGCGGTTCCACCACGTAGTCGTAGATGTCGGGATTCTCTTTCTGCATGATACCTTCGAGGGTGGTGAAATGATTGTATTTCATGCCATCCTTGGGACGGAAGCCTTCCACTTTGCCGTAAGTGACACGCAACGTGAAGTTGGCATCAGGCGAAAAGCGTTTCTCGGGCTGCATCTCCATCTGGCCTTTCATGTAGATGCGTTGCAGGCGGGCGTTGTCTTCGGTGAGAGCCTTGATGTGGTCGTAGACCTTCTCACGATAGAAGCCAATGAGACTCTGATACACCAGCAGAGCAGGGTCGTTGGCCAACTTCTTGGCATTGTTCACCTTGAAGTTGTCCAAAAGAGTGTTCACCTTGGCTTGGTCGGTAAACATCGACTTGTCGAACATCTTGCCCACATAGTCGTTCACGTCCTTGATGTCGTTGAGGAAAGCGGGACGGAAGTCGGCGGGCTGGGCTTTCAGGTATTCGCTGAGCAGCATTGCGGCCACTTCTCTGTCGATAGGCTCGTAGTAGTCTTTGTAGAATTTTTCAGCAGAGGCTTTCAGGTTGGTAATCATCATGTCGATTTCATCCTGAGGTGTGTCCTTCGTCACTTCGGAAAGTTTAACGAAACGACCTGCAAAATTGACGATTTCTATACGCATTCCGGCTTCGGCCATATACGTGTAAGCCAACTCGTAAGGCTCAAGTTCTTCGTAGTTTTTCTTGAAGTCTTTCATCAGGTTGACGTACATATAGCGGCTGCGCGACTGCATTGCCCAATCGAAGAACTCGTGTTCGTAGGCTTCTTTCTTCTCCACTCCGTGGAAGTGGTTGATGCCTTCGGTGACACCCATCCATTTCTTCCAGCCGTTGCCGATGCTGGCGTGCTTTGAGGCATATTGGATGCGCACCTTGGGGTCTTGCTCCTGGTATTTGTTGTAGATGTCAAGCACCTTGCCACGCAGGTCGACGGTGATGGGGTCAATAAGGTTGGCTTCCTGGTCTACTGCAACTGAAGGCAGGTATTCGTTAGTGCGGGCGGGATAACCGAACACGAAAGCGAAGTCACCTTCTTCGGCACCTTTCAGGGAAATATCCAAATGCTTGGCGGGTTTGTAGGGTACATTGTCCTCGCTGTAGACAGCAGGATGCCCGTCCTTGTCGGCATAGACGCGGAAGATGCTGAAATCGCCTGTATGACGGGGCCAGACCCAGTTGTCAGTGTCGCCACCAAACTTGCCGATGTTGCTCGGAGGGCAGCCCACAAGGCGCACATCGGTGTAGACCTCGTTGAGCAGCAGATAGTATTCGTTGCCCAAGAAATAAGGCTTGATGCTGACTTTGTAATTCGTCTCCTTTTCGACGTCGGCGATAATGGCCTTGATATGTTCATCAACCTTAGCCTGACGCTCATCCTCTGGCATATCGATGGTAATATCCGCCAGCACCTGATCGGTGACGTCGCGCATCTCGCGCAGGAAGATGACACTAAGCCCGGGGCAGGGCAACTCCTCTCCCCGATTCATGGCCCAGAAGCCGTTGGTGAGGTAGTCATGCTCCACGGAGCTGTGACGCTGGATGTAGTCGTAGCCGCAGTGGTGGTTGGTGAGCAACAGACCGTAGTCGCTGACAATCTCACCCGTGCAGCCACCGCCAAACAGCACGATGGCGTCCTTCAAGCTGCTGTGATTGATACTGTAAATGTCTTCAGCGGTAATTCTCATGCCCATCTCCTGCATCTCTTTCTCGTTGTATTGCAGCAGCATGGGAATCCACATACCTTCGCCCGCTTTGGCGAAGAACGGGAACAGCATGAATAGAACTAATGATAATGATAGGCGCTTCATAATAATTGAATCTGTATGTGTTTATTCAAGTTCTCTCCAGTCTTCAGTAGCGTCAAAGTCCACTTCCTTGCATTGGGTGAGGATAGCAGGGCAATTGGAGACGCGATAATAATCATCGCCTTTCTGCTGCACCACGTCGATGCTGCGCCAAGGGGTGTCGTAGCCATCACTATAAAGTTGCAAATGTTTTACATAGCCTTTCAGCATCTGCGAACGCTCATCGCTCTTGGTCGGGTCTTTACGAACTTGGATAGTGTAGGGCTTTTCGGGATTGTAGCCATTGGAGGGCTTGGCACCCTTGAAGCACGACGAAACCAAATAAGGTCTGGCATAAGTGTCGTTTTCACGATAGAGTTCATTGAGTCTCCGTGTCATGGAGCTGAGGTTGGTGTCGGTATTGTTGAGACGAAGACATTCCGTGCCGACGTTTCTGTCGCGACGGTACATTTCCATTGCCACAAGTTGCAGCATGATACAGCCTTCAGGCGAGGTGCCTAACTCGGCTTGCAGAGCTTGGAATTCCTCAAGCGTGGTGGGGATTTTCTCGATGCTCACCTGTTCGGACGCGGCTTTCGAAGCGGCGTTGTTGACACCTTGTTTGATAGCTTTGCCGATGCCGCCGAGTTGCGCATTGGCGGTAAGGCTGAACGACATGACCATGAGGAAGGCCATGACGGTGATAAAGTTGTGTTTTTTCATTGTGGTGATAGTTTAAGATTTATTGGCTGCAAAGATAAGGGATTTTCCTCGTTTTCAAAAAAACTTCTTGTTCGAATTGATTTTTTCGTACTTTTGCCCCTGCCAAGCCGAGAGAAAACGGCTTCGCCAGAGAAAGCGCATTCTTCGCTTTGTTCCTCAGAGGTGAATCTGGACAATTCGCTTAATAATAAGAGGGATAACAAGTGGGGCGGCGGCTTTCGCTGTTTTGTTTGTATATGTGATTGTACACGACATAAACAGCGGAGTTGACCCCTATCCGTTATTTTTCTTATTATGGGAGTCCAGACCCAACCTCTGAAAATAAGGATAAGTTTGGGAGGCTCCGCTCTGTGGTCATTTGTATAGTGTCCGTTTGGGCCGGCGGGCATACAAACAGGCTTCTATAATGCAAAACAACAAGACAAAAAGGAAGTTGAAAGTGGCTGCGCTGTTGCTTGCCGTATGTCTGCCCGTCGGAGCTTCGGCCCAAGGCGTGTTCCAGCGGGGCAGTTCAGACGGACGGGCAGCCCCACACTCGGGGATGCTGCGTAACGGCGAGGCCTCGCTTTCGGTATCGAACCAAAGTTTCGGCAACACCCTCGGGAGCGACGACGTCACCAACCAGAACTTCGGCGGCATCTTCGTCCAACCCGACGACATCACCAACCAAACCTTCGGCACGCCCGTAGGCAGCGGCTTATTCATCATGCTCGCCGCAGGCGCAGGCTACGCGACACTAAAGAACAAAAAAAGGAACAAAACAAACAAAACCCTCAAAAACAGCAAATAAAATGAAAAGAATTGGTACAATCATAATCTCATTGGTATTGGTCCTCGGTCTGACCCAATGCAAAAAGACCGAACAACCCACCGCCGACAACACGGAAAACACCATCGCCATCACCCTCAGCGTGGGTGGCAATAACGGCAACGCGAAAGTTGACGTAGACCCGTCGACAGGCACCGTCGACTTCGAAGGCGGCGACATCATCTACGTGGGCAGCGGCGGCAAGTACGTCGGAATGCTCACCCACAACGGCAACCACCACTTCCAGGGCAACATCTCCGACCCCGTTGAAGGCGAGCCTCTGCAGTTCTACTTCCTCGGCAACGTGACCCCCGAGGAGACCCTCGGCGCAGGCACGACGGAAGAATGCTCCGTCGTCATCAGCGACCAGACGCAGCGTCTGCCCGTGATTTCGTGCGCCCCCTCAAATGAGGACTTCAGCCTCACCAACACCACCTACACCGCCCACCTGCTCAACAAGTGCTCGTTGGTGAAATTCAGCGTGAGTACGCCTTCAGCCGCCCCTATCTGTGTGACGGGAATGTACAACAAGGTGACGGTTGACTTCGTGAACAACACGGTAGCCTACTCGCAGGACGGCGACGGCATCCTCATGCTCCCCGGAGGGGCAGGCCAGGATGTGGAGAAATGGGCCATCGTGCTTCCCCAGCCCGCCCTTGAGGAAGGCGAGGAAGGCTCGGTTTATTCAAGTGCAAACTACACAGGAATTCGCCCCGCAATGCCCGAAGTGCTAGTGAATGCCTATTGGCAAGCTGGTATCGCCCTAGAGGTTTCCACCACACCCGTTGGAACGCTCAAAGGCTTGTTCACCATTAATAATACAGGCACCCAGGTGTTCTTCTCACAAGGCAACCTGCAATACATCGGCAGCGCAGGTAACGGCGATGACAATAATACCGGTGCATACTGGAAGTTTGCTGAGCACCAGTGGGACTATCTCGGCAACAACGGACAAAATTCCACCACGAAGACTATCGACCGTGACCTATTCTCTTGGGGTACTAGTGGCTATGACCATGGTGCCTATTACTATCAACCTTGGACTCACGGCAGTTATAACAATTATTACGCCTACGGTAGCTATACCTACAACCTCCACGACCAGACGGGGCAGGCCGATTGGGGCTACAATGCCATCCTTAACGGAGGCAACCAAGAGAATAGTGGCTGGAAAACCTTGGCGAGTGGACAATGGAGCTACATTTTCTACTCCCGTGCCGCATCAACAGTAAACGGCACAGCGAACGCTCGTTACGCGAAAGCCCAGGTCAGTGGTAGATATGGTATTCTCTTGTTCCCTGACGCGTATACACATCCGGATGGAGTGACACAACCTGGTGGAATCAATAGTACTGCTGCTACTTGGAACCTTAACAACTATACTATAGAGGATTTCGCCTTGATGGAAGCTAGTGGTGTTGTGTTCTTGCCTGCTGCTGGAAATATCGACGGAAATGTACAGGGTGTTGGTACTTATGGCTATTATTGGAGTTCAAGTACTGCTAATAGTGCTGCAAATGCAACGGGCTTGCATTTTTATAGCAGCAGTACCAGTAACACCAGCGTTTCTGTGTCGACCATTAGTCGTGGCCTGGGCAGCTCTGTGCGCCTTGTTCGCAATGCGCAATAAACCGCTCATAAAAGCAAGAAAAGCCGGCAGTGATGTCGGCTTTTCTTGTTTTTACAAATGCCTTCCAAAATCCATCCGCTCATGAAGGATACGGATGATTCTGACTTTACCGTTTTTCAGTATCCGATAGAAGATGATGTGCCTTCCAGAATGTAATCCTCGGTAGCCATCGTGTACTTCATCGTAAGAACGCCCAACAGAGTCAGGATCGACGGCAATGAGGTTCAAGGATTGAATCAAATCATGAAAATAGATGTCCGCTTGCTTTTCCGACCATCTTTCAACGGTATAATACCAAATCTTCTGAAGGTCTTCCTGTGCCTTTTTGGAAAGGATATAGTCAGCCATTTCCCTTGTATTTTGCTTTCAGTTCTTGAAGAAAAGCCTCAGGATCAAAGTCCACTACATCGGGGCTGGCTTCGCCTTCGGCCAAAGCGGCTCTGAGGGCGGCCAAACGAGATTCATCCTCCTCCAAACGGCGAAGACCTTCGCGAATAACTTCGCTGGCGTTATTATACCTGCCACAGAGGATGCTGTTTCGAATAAATTCCTCATAATGAGGGCCTAAAGATGCTGTTACCGTTCTGCTCATGACAATGATTTTGTTGTTTACACGTTGCAAATGTAAGAAAATTTCTTACAACAAAGGGCAACTGACTACCATTTGTAACCAATTTACAATCCTTTCGTCGACAGCAATCCGCAAGCGGCATCAATATCCTGTCCGCGTGATGCTCGTATGGTGGCGATGATACCTTTTTCGTTCAGCGCGTCACGGAACCAAGTCATCGTGGCGGCATCGGGACTCTTCAACGGGATGTTCGGCACAGCGTGATACCTTATCAAATTCACGCGACAACGCATGCTGCCCAAAAGCTTAGTGATTTCCTTGATGTGGTCTTTGGTAGCATTGAGATCCTTGAAGACGATGTACTCAAACGAGAGACGACGTTGCCCGTGCCAGTCGTGCTGCTTGAGAGCATGTATGACCTCCTTGATGGGATAGGTCTTCTCGACAGGCATCAGTTTGAGGCGTTCATCGTGGAAGGGGCTGTGCATCGAGATGGCAAGGTTGCATTTCGACTCTTCGAGGAAACGCTTCATGTTGGGGATGAGACCGCAGGTAGAGACGGTGATGCGCGTCGGACTCCAAGCAAGCCCCCATGCTTCGGTGAATACCGCTAACGCTCCCATCAAATTGTCGTAATTGGCCATAGGCTCGCCCATACCCATCACGACGATGTTGGTCAGCGTGTCATACTCGGGCAGACTCAGCACCTGATTAACGATTTCGGCCACCGTGAGGTTCTTCTGGAAGCCCTGTTTGCCTGTGGCGCAGAAGAGGCAGTCCATCTGGCAGCCCACCTGAGTGGAAATGCACAGCGTGGCGCGTTCCCGGTCGGGGATGTAGGCCACCTCGACAAAATGTTCACCAGCAGGATAGAGGTATTTCTTCGTGCCGTCTTTCGACACTTGCTCCTTCAATGGGGCATACAGGCCTGTCTCATAGTGCTCTTCCAACAAAGCTCTCGTGCTCTTGCTCAAGTTGGTCATATCCTCGAACGAAGCACAGCGTTTCTGATAAAGCCAGTCGACCAGCTGCTTTGCGGTGAATTTGGGCAACCCCAGTTCGGTTACGATGTCCTGTAGTTCCGCAGGTGTCTTTCCTAATAATATCTGTTTTTCCATTGTAGTTCTTAATGCGTTAATATCTCCAATCCCGTCTCCGTCATCAGGAAGGTGTGTTCCCATTGGGCAGAGGGCAGTTCGTCCTCAGTGATAACGGTCCAGCCATCGGCTTTGTCGACAAACACCTTCCAAGTACCCATATTAATCATAGGTTCGATGGTGAACACCATACCAGGCACCAACAGCATCCCAGTACCTCTCTTGCCGTAATGCAACACCTCGGGGTCATCGTGGAACTTGAGTCCCACCCCATGTCCGCAAAGGTCGCGCACCACACTGAACCCGTTCTTATGGGCATGCTGCTGAATGGCGTTGCCGATGTCGCCCACGAAGCCGAAAGGCTTGGCGGCCTCCATTCCAATATAAAGGCACTCCTTGGCCACATCGACGAGCTTCTGCTTGCGCGTCGAGGTCTTGCCTATCACATACATACGTGAGGCATCAGCATAAAAGCCATCGAGGATAGTCGTGCAGTCCACGTTGATAATGTCGCCTTCTTTCAGAATCTCCTTGGCCGAAGGGATTCCGTGACAGACTACTTCGTTAATAGAGGTGCAAACGCTCTTAGGGAACCCCTCGTAGCCCAAACAGGCAGGGATGGCCCCGTGTTCAATCGTGTAGTTATGAACCAATTCGTTGATTTCAAGGGTACTCATTCCCGCATGAATTTTCTCGCCCACAAGGTCGAGGATAGCGGTATTAATTACACCGCTACGTTTGATGCCCTCGATTTCTTCAGGAGTGCGTATGAGGCTGCGTTTCGGCACTACAGCCCCCTTGCTTTCCATCGCCATCACCTTCTTGTCAAGAGGAGTAGGCTCCTGCCCTGCAGGTACCCGCCATTTTCTGCGTCGTGTAAACATATTCCAAAAAATTTGTGCAAAAATACGAAAAAAAACGTTCCTTATAATGATTCTTTGTATCTTTGCATCCCGTATTCATAATTTTAAGCACCATGAAAAGCCAGATGAAATACGGGTTCGACAATGAAAAATACCTGAAAATCCAGTCAGAACACATCAAAGACCGAATTGCCAAGTTCGGCGACAAACTCTATCTTGAATTCGGCGGAAAACTCTTCGACGATTTTCACGCCAGCCGTGTGTTGCCAGGTTTTGAGCCCGACAGCAAGCTGAAGATGCTGATGCAGTTGGCCGATGTAGCTGAAATCATCATCGTCATCAGTGCCGTCGATATTGAGAAGAACAAGGTACGTGGCGACTTGGGTATCACCTACGATGTCGACGTATTGCGTTTGCGCGAAGCTTTTATGAGTCGCGGTTTCTTGGTCAGCGGGGTTGTCATCACCCATTATAACGGACAAGCCAGTACCGACGCCTACCGTCACCGCTTGGAGCGTATGGGTATCAAGGTCTATTACCACCGCCTCATTGAGGGCTACCCGAACAACGTCGCTTTGATTGATTCCGACGAGGGTTTCGGTCGCAATGACTATGTGGAAACCACCCGTCCCCTCGTTGTCGTCACCGCCCCAGGACCGGGCAGTGGCAAGATGGCCGTCTGTCTGAGCCAACTCTATCAAGAGAACAAACGCGGCATCAAGGCTGGCTACGCCAAGTTTGAGACCTTCCCCATCTGGAACCTGCCCCTGAAGCATCCCGTCAACGTGGCTTACGAAGCCGCTACCGCTGACCTCAACGACGTCAACATGATTGACCCCTTCCATCTTGAGGCCTACGGAAAAACAGCCGTCAACTATAACCGGGACATCGAAATCTTCCCTGTGCTGAACGCCATCTTCGAAAGCATCTACGGTGAAAATCCTTACAAATCGCCTACCGATATGGGTGTCAATATGGCGGGCTACTGCCTCTGCGACGATGAGGTGTGCTGCGAGGCTTCCAAACAGGAAATCATTCGACGCTATTACACAGCACTCTGCAACCTTGCCGCAGGCAAAGGCAGCGAGAACGAGGTGAACAAGATAGCCCTGCTGATGAAACAAGCCAAAATCAGCACCGCCGACCGCAAGACTACGCTGGCCGCCAAAGCCCGCAAGGAAGAGACAGGAGGCGATGCCGCAGCCATCGAGTTGGCCGACGGCACCATCATTACCTCCAAGTCTACTCCACTTCTCGGCCCCAGCGCCGCCCTGTTGCTTAACGCCAGCAAGCATCTGGCAGGTATCGCCCACGAGGTGAAGCTCATTCCACAAGCGATGATTGAGCCTATACAAGAGACCAAAGTCAACTTATTACACGGAGGCAACCCGCGCCTGCATACCGACGAAGTATTGGTGGCGCTTTCTATGCTCAGTCTCTGGGACGAGAACTGCAAGAAGGCTTTGGAATGCTTGCCTTTGCTCAACGGCTGTCAGGTACACTGCACCGTGATGCTGAGCGAGGTGGACCACAAGATTTTCAAGAAGCTGGGCATTGGACTCACTTGCGATCCAGTGGCCAAGAAGAAATAGTTATTGTTTCACGCAGAATCCGCTGAAATCGCAGAACCTACCAGACGTAAAATTTGCGTCACTATGCGTTTCCTATAATTCTGCGTATTCTGCGTGCCAAAAACATCAGAAATTCCTTACAGCACGCACATAATACGTCTCCGTCTTGAGTTCTTCGCCAATGATGAGGGTATCGCGTTGCATCTTTCCGTAGGCCGCGCTTCGGGTGCCTAATTCAGTACTCGACCAATAGGTCTTGTCCTCTATAATGGGGCATCCTCTTGAGGCGAGAGTTGCACTCACAGCCTCGTGGTTCTGCAGCAGATAGCGCAGCTCGTTACTTGACGGCACATACCATTGGTTCGCCTTGATATTGCGGTGCGGATAATGCACCAAGTGCCAAGTGTTGCGCAGATAGCTCCATTCGATGACGGGATAATGGCTGAGGTCGTAGTTCGAGTTCAGGATGTTGGTATTGCACCAGCCTTCGTTGGGGTTGGTGGCTCCCGTCTCCTCATTGATGTAGGTATTGATGCACCAAGGAAGTTCCACCTCATCGAGGCTCACCATCAGTCCATGTGCCCCACCCGAATAGGTGAAGAAAATGATGCCTTCAAGGGTATCGTTGTGGAAATACTGCCCTATCTCGTAGGTGGGAAGGACAACGGGCTCCGTGTTGCCGCCTTGCGGCTCAGATTTGTGGCACGAGGCCAAGAGGAGCAATGCCGTTGTGAGGATAAGTATGCCTGTCTTGTGCATGATGAAAATCTTTTCGGCAAAAATAGGAAGATTTTCAATATCTTTGTCCCCTCAAATCTATAACCATGAAAAAACGCAAAGTCCCGCATACCTTCGTCATCGTTTTCTTCATCATCGTTGTTGCAGCGGTGCTTACTTGGATTACCCCCCCCGGGAAGTATGTTGCTGAACAAGTCAATGGGGAGACTGTGATGACGTTTTATTATGCTGACCAACTGCCAGTGTCAGTTGGCGACCATGAGTTTCACCCGCAGCCGCAAACCTGGCAAGTGTTTTCGGCTTTCTATAACGGCTTCGTCAAGCAGAGCAATATCATTGCCTTCATCTTGATTATAGGCGGCGCCTTCTGGATCATGAACAAGAGTCGCGCCATCGATATGGGCATCCTGTCATTCTTAAGGTTCACCAAACGGTTGGAACGCAGTGCGTTGATTCGGAAAATTGGGGTCAACAATATCGTTATCATCTTGGTGATGTTGCTGTTCAGTCTCTTCGGCAGCGTGTTTGGCATGAGTGAAGAGACAATCGCTTTCACACTGATTATCATTCCTTTGGCGGTATCGATGGGCTATGATAGCATCGTGGGGCTTTGTATGGTATATGTGGCGGCACATATCGGTTTCTCAGGGGCGATGTTGAACCCCTTTACCATAGGTATAGCCCAAGGCATTGCTGAGATTCCGCTGTTTACGGGTCTCGGCTATCGTGCCGTCTGCTGGGCCATTTTGACGGTTGTGGGTATCGTGTTCGTATTGTGGTACGCGAGCAAGGTAAAGAAAAACCCCAAGTCGTCCATCATGTATGACGATGATGCCTATTGGCGCAAGATGGCGGAAGTGCCTGAAGAAGAGTTGCAACGCTACACGCCTCGTCAGGCTTGGTGGGTGTTCGGCTTCCTGACAGCGGTACTCGTCGTATTCTCAGTGCTTTATTCCATGACAACCTTGAAGATTGGCAACGCACAGCGCACCCTTCCCTTGCTGCCTATCGGAACCGCACTGTTCGTTCTGTTCAGCATCATTACGCTGCGCAAGACGGTGCATTATTTCGTGCTGACGCAACTCTTCGCTACCGTCTATTTCCTCGTGGTGGGTGTGCTGGGCTACGAGTGGTATATCATGGAAATCGCCTCGCTGTTTTTGGTGCTGGGTATCGCCAGCGGTTTGTCAGTCGACAAGAGCGCGAGCGATATCGCGAAGCTGTTTCTCGAAGGCATGGGCGACATCCTCTCGGCAGCAGTCATCGTGGGCTTGGCTGGCGGTATCGTCATCATCCTGCAGGACGGGGGAATCATCGACACCATCCTTTACGGCTTGTCGAAGTCGATGAACGACCTGGGGCAGATAGCCTCCGCTGAAATCATGTACGGCATACAGACATTGATCAACATTGTTATCCCGAGTGGTTCGGCGAAAGCCGCCATCACGATGCCGATTATGGCTCCTTTCAGTGACCTTATCGGTATCTCGCGTCAGGCTACGGTGGTGGCCTTCCAGTTTGGCGACGGCTTTACCAATATGATTACTCCGACCAGTGGTGTCCTTATGGCTGCCCTCGGTGTGGCCCGCATCCCTTGGGACAAATGGGTGCGCTTCATCTGGAAGTTCATCGTGTTGCTCGTCATCCTCGGAGCCCTATTGCTCATCCCCACGGTGACGATGGACTTGGCCGGATTCTGACCTCCCTCGGTGTGATTTTAACTGTAGCATCTGTAGCAACTGTAGCAACAGCAGAAAAAACAGAAAAAAACCTTGCCAAATCCAACTATTTTGTTTACCTTTGCAACTGCAAACACAAAGCCCGAATGAGGCAGGAGAATCTTTGTAACTATCTGTTTCTCTGTGTGATACAATATGTAGATAGACTTGCTTGCTGATTTTCCTCCATAACACACTCATTCACAATCCATTAAAGTACAAAAAACAATAGCAACGCTATACCAACGCTATAGTAAGGCTATAGCCAGCCTATAGCCTCTTTCTGGTAACTTTGTGGTAACTTCGTGATACCTTTGTGGTACCTTTCTGATTCCTCTCTGTGGGCAGCGTATGGGCAGGAAGAAAACAGGGAAAAAACAGCGGCCTGAAAGGCCATAAGCTACTATCTCAGGGCAACGCCCTGAGTAACAGTCGCGGTTTCGTTTTTCGCCCTGAAAGGGCAAAAGCAAGGAAATTAACAATATGTGTTACAAACAATTACATTCAAAATAATATCAATCCGAATGACCGCTGTTACAGTTGCTACAGTTGCTACAGTTAGTTTTACAGAGAGAATTATCTGGTTTTTCTTTCTAAAATGGTCTTGTGAAGGAAACAAGCAAAAAAGTGTCTATACTCAGCGGAATCTATCAATTTTTGCCACTTTCCGCTGAGTATAGGCATATTTTTTTCGACGGCTTTCCTGTCGTCCCGCCTCTTCCTACTGGAAAATCATCTCACAACCAGCCGCTTAACGGCCACCCCTTTATCAGTGGTCATGTTCACCATATAAATCCCTGTGGCATAATCGCTTGTATTCAGAACGAAGTGATAGGCTCCATTCAAGTCGATAGCTTCAATCTGCTGCCCCAAGAAATTGCAGACCGTGATGCGTTGCAGCCCGTCTTCGGCGAGGATATTGACGGCGTCTTTGGCCGGATTGGGATAGAGCGCCACCTTCGTAGCTTCGCTTTCAGTCACCGCGTAGTTGTTGATGCCTGCCAAAGTAGCCACCAAACCCAAGTTGAGTTCCGTGAAGCGCTTGCATTGGTCCAAGTTGTTGACGCTCAATCCTAAGACATCATCCCGACTGTGGATGAACGGCGAGCTGGCCTGCACGTCCTCGAAAGGATGCACCGCAGGATAGCCGTTGCGGTTGAAAGAGGAGTAATCGCTGTCACCCCAAGTCAGCCAGGCTTGACGAATGGGCATTTCGGGGAAATAGATATGGCTGAAGTTATAGACATAGTTGGCGATGGTCGAGTCCTGTGTGGTATACATCAGATGCACGTGGATGTCGGAGCCTTCTTCGAGGTAACCCGTCATATCAAGGTTGAAATAACCCACGATGTCCATACCTTGTTCGGCACAGTCAGCAGCGTAGGCGGCAGAGCCCAAAAGCCCACATTCCTCAGCGCACCAGTTGGCATAGATGATGCTGCGGTCGAAGGTGTAAGGGCTTAATATTCTTGCTGTTTCGACAATGCCTGCTACACCGCTGGCATTATCGTCGGCACCGGGTGAGCGGATGGTGTCGGGGTCGTAGCCGTCCCAGCTGTACGAGTCGTAGTGGGCACCACAGATTACGAATTCATCGGGGTATTTGGTGCCCCATTGTACAGCCAAAATATTGTCACCAGTTTCGGTGATACTCAGGTCGTGCAACTTAAAGTCGTGCTTGATGACCGTGTCCACATTCATAGTGCCATAATGTTCGTACAGCCAATCCTGAACCTCATAGATGAAGCGGCTGTCGTAGCGGCGCGTGTGATAGGCACTCAGATGCTCGATAGTGCCTTTGATGCTGTCGATGGAAACCGAGTCCATCAGGGCGCGGATTTGCGGGTTCACTTCCGTTATCACCGGATAGTCGTGTTCGTAGAGATGGGGCGCCTGGGCAAAAGTTAAAAGGCTAACCAGCAAAAAGACAACAAGTAGGATGTTTTTCTTCATAGTTTATTCTGTTATGACGGCCCTTCGACGCGCTCAGGGACCTTTACTTTTGCGGAAGATGAAGGTGCCTGAGCCTGTCGAAGGCCCAAATTGTAATTACAATCCTTTGACATGCGGTTTCCCGGCAATAAAATCCTTCAGATAAAACGGCTCAAAATAAGCCACATCAACGAAGTCCTTGTTCCGCAAAGCGCGTTCCGCCAGGGGGCGCATAAAGGCCGCAGAGGGCTTGAAGCCTTCCACGATGCAGACGTTGGGTTGGTCAGCAAAAACGGTCTTCAGCTTCGGGGCTCCGTCACCGAAGAGCCAAAGACGATGTTCTTTCTTCAAGTCATCAAACGCATTCCCGTCGATAACAAGTGCTGCGGTGTCTTGTATCCTGTTCAGGTTAGTGTCGAACACAGCAGCATAGACCTCCATCCTGCGGGCATCAATCATCGGGATAAGCAAATCGTTTTCAGCAATTTGGCTTCCCAGTTTCTCTTTCATCCCGTAGGCCATAGCCTCAAGGGTGTCGACAGCCATCAGAGGCAAATCGGCAGCGTAACATACGCCTTTGGCGGTACTCACGCCGATACGCAGTCCGGTGTACGACCCGGGGCCTTTACTCACTGCCACCGCGTCGAGTTGGGGATAGTCGATGCCAGCGGTCTCCATCACTTCCTTGATAAAGGTGGTAATCTTTTCAGAATGCGCATTTTGCTTCTCACTCTCACGCAACGCCAAAGTGCAGCAACTCTCATTGAGAGCTACGGAACAGACCGAGGTAGAGGTTTCCAAACAGAGAATCATTGTCTTCAGGTTTTTATGGGGGCAAAAATAGAAAATATTTCTAATAAAAACTTTTCAAAACCTATCCTTTTTTTCCTTATCTTTGCAGGATAATTTGCCTAATTATAGGCATACAACATAGTAAGTTGTTTTTCAGTTCCTTAATAGTTATTATTGGGACTTAGGAGGCGGAGCTGTGTAATGACGGAACCTAATATTTTCATTTCAAAGGCCACAAAAAGGAATTGGGATAAGCTGAAAGCGAACCGAAAAGGGCGTCTGACGCGACGGGCCAACAAAAGCCGTTCGCAGAAAATCATCACCCCCGAAGGCTATGTGACAGCTGCCAGCCTACCCCGTTTCGTGGAGGAATTGAGAGATACCACCTACCCCATCGACGCACTGGTTTTCAGCCTCTGTGCCCAGTATGTGGAACACAACAAGGTCAACGAGGCCAACCGCAAACGTTTTTTTGAGGAATACGCAGGGTGGGAAAAAGTCGACCTCTACGTTCCGCGACAAATCCTGAAAAACCGGCAGGACGACTGGATTGGCTTCGTCTACCAGTCGCTGACCGCTGAAGGCAGCCGCATCCTAAAAGGACTCTATTACACCAAGCCCGTCATCGTCGACGAGATGCTGGCCGACATCCACCTCTTGCAAGATGAGCGTTTCCTTGACCCTTGCTGCGGTAGCGGCATCTTCCTGATGAGGGTGCAACACGCCCAGATGGAGCAACTCTTTGGCATCGACAACGACCCCCTCGCGGTGATGATTGCCAAAGCCAACCTGATGGTCAAGTTTGGAGAGTCGAAGGTCTACCCGCAGATTTACCAGATGGACTTTCTGAGCCACGCTACTCATGCCTTCGGTGACGTTAAGTTCGACTACATCGTCACCAATCCGCCCTGGGGCACCGAAAAAGGCAAGCTGCACACCTCGGAAGTAATACAGTCGAAAGAGAAAGCCTCGCTGTTTTTTACCGAATCGTTCAAATATCTGAACAAGAACGGGATACAGCATTTCCTTTTGCCCTCTTCGCTGATGAAAATCAAAGTCCACGCCGACCTGCGCCGCTTCGTCACCCACGAGACACGTATAGAGAGCATCCACTGTCACCATGAGCGCTTCAAAGGGGTATTCACTGACTTTGTCAGCCTGAGGGTCAGCCGCAAGCCGGTCTTTGAAAGTCAGAACTACACCGTCACTACCGAGAAGAATGAGGTGTCGAGAAAGACCTTGGTGCCTGCAAAAGATGACTTCTGCGCCATCCCAATGCTTGATGACCGCACCGAGGCTATTATCAGCAAGGTGGAACGGCTGCGCCACGACGACCTGTCGCACAGCCAGTGGGCCTTGGGCATCATCACGGGCAACAACGCCAAACGGCTGAAGGACAGACCCGCCCCCGACTTGGAACCCATCTACACAGGAAAAGACATCAGCAAGTACAACCTGAAGCCTGCAAGCCGCTACGTTAAATACGACCGTGCTGACTTCCAGCAATGCGCCAAGGATGAGTTCTACCGCGCAAAGGAGAAGCTGGTCTACAAGTTCGTCTCCAACCACCTGTGTTTCACTTACGACGATGAGAAACGCCTCTTCCTCAACAGCGCGAATATACTTATTCCCGAGGTGGACGGCATGAGCATCAAGACGGTGCTGGCGTTTCTCAACTCTTCGCTGTTCGGCTTTCTCTACGCCAAGAAGTTCAACGACCTGAAAATATTGAAAGGCAACCTCTCGGCCTTGCCATTCCCGAAGATTACTGCTGAGCAGAACCGACAGATAACGAATTTGGTTGACCAGGCTTTAAAAGGTGACGAAAAAGCTATTAAAGAGATTGATGATATTATTTTTGAATTGTATCAGCTTGATATAGAAGAAAAAAGTTTGATTCAAGGCAACAAGTAAAGGTCCCTGAGCACGTCGAAGGGCCGTCTAAGAAGTGATTATGTGTTACATGTATATACTGCGTTGTTCAAACGGTCAATACTATGTGGGAAGTACAAAAGACTTAGAACTAAGATTGGAGCAACACCAACAAGGGGAAGGAGCTTTATTCACCAAAAAACATCTCCCTGTTGAATTAGTATACTATGAAGAATACCAAAGAATTGATGATGCCTTTATTAGGGAACATCAAATCAAAGGATGGAATCGGAAAAAGAAAGAAGCATTGATAAACGGACAACTGGATAAGTTACCAGAATTGTCGAAAGCGAAAAACAAAACCTTTGGGGTCGGCCCTTCGACAAGCTCAGGGACCTTAACATAACAACATCTTAATCAATGAAATCAAGGGACCTTAACATAACGACATCATAATCAATGAAGACAAGGGACCTTAACATAACGACATCATAATCCATGAAAATATTAGTAACAGGAGGAGCTGGTTTTATCGGTTCGCATACATTAGTAGAATTAAGCGCTGCGGGGCATGAGACCGTAGTGATAGATAACCTCAGCAACAGCAATCCCAAGTCGTTGGAGCGCGTGGCTGAGCTGACAGGCAAGCAGATTCCTTTCTATCAGGTCGACATCCGCGACCGCGAAGGCCTCAACCGCGTGTTGGGTGAACATCATTTCGATGCCTGCATCCACTTCGCCGGACTGAAAGCCGTGGGCGAAAGCGTGGAGAAGCCCTGGGAATACTATGAGAACAACATCGGCGGCACGCTGACCCTGCTTGACGCAATGCGCCAACATGGTTGCAAGAACATCATCTTCTCGTCATCGGCAACGGTATACGGCGACCCTGCTATTATTCCTATCACCGAGGAATGTCCTAAAGGCCACTGCACTAACCCCTACGGCCAGACCAAGAGCATGCTGGAGGAAATCATGATGGATATACAGAAGGCCGACAAGGAATGGAACATCGTGCTGTTGCGCTACTTCAACCCCATCGGTGCTCATCCAAGTGGCCGCATAGGCGAGAATCCCAACGGTATCCCGAACAACCTGATGCCTTACATCACCCAGGTGGCCGTGGGCAAGCGTCCTGAGTTGGGTGTCTTCGGCAACGACTACCCCACCCCCGACGGCACAGGCGTCCGCGACTATATCCACGTCGTTGACTTGGCCCGTGGCCATGTAGCCGCTTTGCAGGCTATCGAGAGGAAGTGCGGCATCGCCATTTATAACCTCGGAACGGGACAAGGCTACTCGGTGCTTCAACTGGTGCAAGCCTTTGAGAAGGTCAACCACATCAAAATCCCATATAGCATTAAACCTCGCCGTGCGGGTGACATCGCCACTTGCTACTCTAACCCCGCAAAAGCAGAACGCGAACTGGGCTGGAAAGCCCAATACGGCATCGAAGAGATGTGCCGCGACTCATGGAATTGGCAACGTAACAACCCCGAAGGATTTTAAAGTATGAAAGGCATAGTATTAGCCGGAGGATCCGGCACCAGATTATACCCCATTACAAAGGGCGTCAGCAAACAGATGCTCCCCATCTACGACAAACCGATGGTGTATTACCCCATCAGCGTCTTGATGTTGGCAGGCATCAGAGAGATCTTGATTATCAGCACCCCACAGGATTTACCCGGCTTCCAGCGTTTGCTGGGTGACGGATCAGATTACGGCGTTCACTTCGAATACGCCGAACAGCCCAGTCCCGACGGACTGGCACAGGCCTTTATCATTGGTGAGAAATTCATCGGCAATGACTGTGCTTGTCTCGTGCTGGGCGACAATATCTTCTACGGCAACGGCTTCACCAATATGCTGCATGAAGCAGTCCGCACAGCCGAAAAGGATAACAAAGCCACTGTGTTTGGCTATTGGGTCAGCGACCCTGAGCGTTATGGTGTGGCTGAGTTCGATAAGGAAGGCAACTGCATCAGCATCGAAGAGAAACCCAAAGAGCCCAAGAGCAACTATGCCGTGGTGGGGCTCTACTTCTATCCCAACAAGGTGGTGGATGTGGCCAAACACATCAAGCCCTCAGCACGTGGCGAGCTGGAGATTACCACAGTGAACCAACGCTTCCTTGAAGATGGCGAGCTTAAGGTGCAGACCCTTGGGCGCGGTTTCGCCTGGTTGGATACGGGCACCCACGACAGTCTCTCGGAAGCCTCCACTTTCGTGGAAGTCATCGAGAAGCGCACAGGACTGAAGATAGCCTGCCTTGAAGGCATTGCCTATCGACATCACTGGATCACAGAAGAGAAAATGAAATCATTGGCGCAACCCATGCTGAAAAACCAATATGGGCAATACCTTCTTAAAGTGATTGAGGAACTGAAAGGGAATCAATAAGTCACACGGAACGGAACGACACCATAAAAATAATAATATGAATTACAAACGCACCATTATCATTACTGGCGGCGCTGGTTTCATCGGGAATCACGTTGTTCGCTTGTTTGTGAACAAATATCCTAAATACAAAATCATCAACCTCGACAAGCTGACCTACGCCGGCAACCTCGCCAACCTGAAGGACATCGAGGACAAGCCCAACTACCGCTTCGTCAAAATGGACATCTGCGACTTTGACGGTATTTATAAGCTGATGCAGGAAGAGCATGTCGACGGCATCATACACCTCGCTGCAGAGAGTCACGTGGATCGCTCCATCAAAGACCCCTTCACCTTCGCGCAGACTAATGTGATGGGTACCCTCTCACTGCTTCAGGCTGCAAAGGCCTACTGGAACGGCGAATGGGAAGGCAAACGCTTCTATCATATCTCAACCGATGAAGTGTATGGTGCTCTTGAAATGACTCATCCCGAAGGGATTGAGCCGCCCTTCACCACCAAAGCTTCTTCGGGCAAACACCATTTGGCTTACGGCGAGAAGTTCTTCACTGAGGACCTGAAATACCAGCCCCACAGCCCCTATAGCGCTGCTAAAGCAAGTTCTGACCACTTTGTGAGAGCTTTCCACGATACCTACGGAATGCCTACCGTAGTGACAAATTGCTCCAACAATTACGGCCCGTATCAGTTTCCCGAGAAGCTCATCCCGCTGTTCATCAACAACATCCGTCACCGCAAGCCGCTGCCCGTCTACGGCAAGGGCGAAAATGTGCGCGACTGGCTCTATGTGGAAGACCACGCCCGCGCCATCGACCTCATCTTCCATGAGGGTAAAATCGCCGAAACCTATAACATCGGCGGATTCAATGAATGGAAAAACATCGATATCATCAAGGTGGTCATCAATACTGTCGACCGCATCCTGGGCCGTCCCGAGGGTGCCGATATGGACCTGATTACCTTTGTCACTGACCGTGCGGGTCACGACATGCGTTATGCTATCGATTCCACCAAACTCCAGAAGGAGTTGGGCTGGGAGCCGTCGTTGCAGTTCGAAGAAGGTATTGAGAAGACCGTCCGCTGGTACTTGGACAATCAGGAATGGATGGACAATGTGACCTCTGGCGACTACCAAAAGTATTACGACGATATGTACAAAGGAAGATAATCCTCATTCCATAAATAAAATGCGCGTACAAGGTTTCGTTTTCATCAAAAAAAGCGGCGTTCGTTACGGCAGGGTCGTGAAACCGTTTCCGTAACCTCAGACTGAGGCGACGGGAATAACCCGAACTCAGTCGCAATTTCCGGAGATTGCGGGTCTTTGCCCGCAATGACACATTAGACCTTGAATTAAACGAACACTGAATTAAATTAATGGACAAAGTAACTATCATAGAATACGACCGGATATACAAGAACTTCATCGATGAAAAGTACTTGCACGGTTACGACGAGTACCACTTCCGCGACCAGCAGGTGAAGAAGCCCGCCGGTGGTTGGCGTCATCTGCATTCGAGCGAGGTGGAGCAACTCGTGATGAACAACAACTCCGCCACCGATTGGGATGACATCTGGGTGACTGACGAGTTCGACACTCAGATGGTGCGCAACAACCGCTTCTTCGGCAAAGTACGCATCGGGCGCGTCACCCGCAAGGTATTACAATATCACGACCTGCGCGTTCCCGTTGGCATCACCGACAGCAGCATCATCTCATGCGACATCGGTGACGATGTGGCTATTCACGATGTACACTACATGGCCAACTACATCATCGGCGACCGCTGCATCCTGTTCAACATACAAGAGATGTCGACCACCGACCACTCGAAGTTCGGCAACGGCACCATCAAAGAGGGTGAGGATGAAGATGTTCGCGTGTGGCTCGAAGTGATGAATGAAATCGGAACCCGCAAGATATTGCCCTTCGATGGTATGATTACCGCCGATGCCTATCTCTGGGCCAAATACACCGACGACACCCAACTACAGAATCGCCTGATGGAAATCACCCAAGCCAGCGTTGACTATCGCCGTGGTTACTACGGCACCATCGGTGAGTCGTGCGTCATCAAGAACTGCTGGATCCTGAAGGATGCCAAGGTGGGTCCCTACTGTTATATAAAAGGTGCAAGCAAGTTGAAGAACGTCACCATCAACTCATCGGAGGAAGAGCCTTCGCAAATTGGCGAGGGAGTCATTCTGGTGAACGGTATCACAGGCTACGGCTGCCGCATTTTCTACTCAGTAGTGGCTACCCGCTTCGTCTTGGGCAACAACTGCAACCTAAAGTACGGAGCCCGTTTAATCTACTCCGTTATGGGCGACAACTCGACCATCTCATGCTGCGAGGTGCTGAACAACATCATCTTCCCCTCACACGAGCAGCACCACAACAACTCCTTCCTTATCTCGGCCTGCGTGATGGGTCAGAGCAACATGGCGGCTGGTGCCACCATCGGCTCGAACCACAACAGTCGCGCCACCGATGGTGAGATTGTGGCCTCACGCGGCTTCTGGCCCGGACTCTGCTCCAGTGTGAAGCACTCATCGAAATTTGCCTCGTTCACTTTGCTTTCGAAGGCCGACTATCCCAACGAGATGAACATCAAGTTGCCGTTCTGCCTCGTCAGCAACAACTTGGCAAAAGACGAACTGCACATCATGCCCGCCTACTGGTGGATGTACAATATGTACGCCCTTGCCCGCAACACCTCGAAATACCAAAGTCGCGACAAGCGCAAGCGCAAGGTTCAGAATATCGAGTTTGAGACCCTGGCACCCGACACCGTCGAGGAAATCATCGAAGGACGCAAACTGTTGGAGGTCTGGGTGGCTCAGGCTTACCTCCGCTCGAAAGGCGAAGATCCTGCAAAGTACGAATATTACAACCTGCGCGAGTGTGGCAAGAACCTCTTGGACAACGAGCCCGAAACTGTCGAAAAGCTGGAAGTCTTAGGCGAAAAAATCGAGAAGAGTCGTCGTAAGGTGGTCATCGACAAAGTCGTGAAAGCCTATCAAGCCTATGGTGACATGATTACCTACTACGCAGTGAAGACTTGTCTGGACTATATTGAAGATCCTAAACACAATGGTGTTGATATGGAACATATCGTTGAACGTATGAAAGGCAAGCGCATCCGCAAGTGGATCAATCTGGGCGGTCAGACGATGCCAGAAGACGATGTCGACCAACTGCGAGCCGACATCCGCGACGGCAAGCTCAACACCTGGGACGAAATCCACCAACGTTACAATGAACTGTGGGAAGAGTACAAACATGAGAAGTTGCGCCACGCCTACTTTGCGCTGATGTTCCTCTACAAGGACGATGCCGATGTGCTGACAAAGGAGATGTGGATAGAAAACCTCAACAAGGCTATCTGTATCCAACAATTCATCTGCGACCAAGTGTACCAAAGCCGCAAGAAAGACTACGAAAACGAAATCCGTAGCACCACCTTCCGCAACGATGAAGAGAAGATTGCCGTAGTGGGACGCATTGACGACGTCAGCTTCGTTAAAAAGACCCGCGAGGATACAGAAAAGTTCAAACAGCGTGTGGAAAACTACAAAAAACGCAACAACCTATAACAACAATTCAACAATCAACAATTCAACAATCAACAATCCAACATACCATGAGAGTAATCATTGAACAGAATTACGACGCGATGTCGCGTTGGGCAGCCAACCATATTGTGGAGCGCATCAATGCCTTCAAACCCACTGCCGAAAAGCCCTTCATCCTTGGACTTCCTACGGGTTCTACACCCATTGGCACCTATCGTGAACTGGTCCGTCTCCATAAAGAAGGCAAAATCTCGTTCCAGAACGTGGTCACCTTCAACATGGACGAATACGTGAAGATTCCGGAGAGCCATCCCGAAAGCTACCACAGCTTCATGTGGAACAACTTCTTCAGCCATATCGACATCAAGAAGGAAAATGTCAACATCTTGAACGGCAATGCTGAAGACCTGGAAGCCGAGTGCGCCCGTTACGAAGCCAAGATCAAGAGCTACGGTGGCATCGACCTCTTTATGGGCGGCATCGGTCCCGATGGACATATCGCCTTCAATGAGCCTGGCAGCAGCCTGACCTCACGCACCCGTGTGAAGACCCTCACTACCGACACCATCATCGCCAACTCGCGCTTCTTCGAGAACGATATTAATAAGGTGCCGAAGACCGCCCTCACCGTCGGTGTGGGTACCGTGATGGACAGCCGCGAGGTGATGATTCTGGCCAACGGCCACAACAAAGCCCGCGCCCTGGCTCACGCCATTGAGGGTGCCGTCAGTCAGATGTGGACGGTCAGCGTGCTGCAGATGCACCCGAAAGGCATCATCGTCTGCGATGACGCGGCCTGCGACGAAATGACCTATGGTACTGTCAAGTATTTCAAAGACATCGAAAAAGATAACCTTTAAGAATGAAAACATTTGCAATCATCGGTGTGGGGGGCTACATTGCCCCCCGTCACCTTAAAGCCATTAAAGACACGGGCAACCTCCTTGTCTCTGCCTACGACAAAAACGATAGCGTAGGTATCATGGACCGTTATTTTCCTAACGCCGCTTTTTTCACCGAACAAGAACTCTTCGACCGGCATAACACCAAACTGAAGGACAGAGGCGAGCAGATTGATTTTGTGAGTATTTGTACGCCAAATTATTTACATGATGCCCATATTCACTATGGGCTGCGTTTGGGTGCTGATGTCATTTGCGAAAAGCCTGTTGCGCTTAATCCATGGAACATCGACGGCCTGGAACATGTGGAACAACGCGAGGGACGCAAGGCCTACACCATTTTACAGCTGCGTCTGCATGACAAGATTAAAGCTTTGAAGCAAAAGGTGGATGAAGGCCCCAAGGACAAGATATATAATGTTGATCTTACCTACATCACAGCACGTGGTAACTGGTATTATTCTTCATGGAAAGGCGATATCAATAAAAGCGGTGGCATCGCTACTAATATCGGTGTACACTTCTATGATATGTTGGGGTGGATTTTTGGTGATGTAAGGAGAAATATTGTCCATGTAGCCTCGCACGACCGCGTGGCGGGTTACTTGGATTTTGACCGTGCCCGTGTACGTTATTTCCTCAGCATCAATGCCGAAACCCTTCCGGCCAATGCCGTGGAAGGCGAGAAACGAACCTATCGTACCATTACGATTGATGGAGAAGAGTTTGAGTTCAGCTTAGGGTTCACCGAATTGCACACCGAAAGTTATAAGGAAATACTTGAAGGCCGCGGCTTCCGCATCGAAGAGGCTCGACGTTGCATCGAGATTGTTTATGACATCCGCCACGCCCACCCCGTTGGCCTGGTTGGTGACTACCATCCTCTGGCCAGACTGCCATTGAGTGGACATCCTTTTGGATGGAAGTAAGGCAGTATACCTATGGAATTCCTTTCTGCACACTGGCTCGACATCACCACTACGGCTCTTGGCTTGGCCTATATCCTTTTGGAATACAAAGCCAGTGTTTGGATGTGGGTCGTAGGTTTTATGATGCAGAGCCTCGGCATTGTGCTTTACTACCAGAAAGGACTGTATGCCGACTGCGGCATGGAGTTTTACTACTTGGCAATGACGGTCTACGGTTTCGTAGCCTGGATGCGGCATAAGCAAAAGGTCAACAACTTGCCCATCCGGCACATGCCGCGTCGCATCGCGTTTTTATGGCTCAGCTTCGCTGCCTTTATCTGGAGCATCCTCTATTACCTGCTGAGTCACTACACCAACTCCACTGTACCCCTCGCTGATGCCTTCACCACCGCCCTAAGCCTGGTAGGCATTTGGGCACTTGCCCGCAAATACCTCGAACAATGGTTCGTATGGATTGTGGTCGATGTGGTGACCTGCATACTCTACTTTTATAAAGACATCCCTTTTAAGGCTAGTTTATATGCCCTTTACGTCATCATTGCGGTGTTTGGTTATTTGAAATGGAAGCGAATGATGACAGAAAATCAATAAAATCATCCAAAATGAACTATACACAACTCCAGTTTCCCAAAGACACCCTCTTTCTCGTCACAGGCGGCGCCGGCTTTATCGGCTCCAACCTCTGCGAGGCCATCCTAAAGATGGGTTATAAGGTACGTTGTCTCGACGACCTCTCAACAGGCAAGCAAGTCAATGTGGATATCTTCCTTGGTCATCCGAACTATGAGTTCATTAAAGGCGACATCAAGGACCTTGACACTTGCATGAAAGCCTGCGAAGGCGTTGACTACGTACTCAATGAGGCTGCATGGGGAAGCGTCCCCAGGTCCATAGAGATGCCATTATTCTATTGTGCCAATAACATCCAAGGCACGTTGAACATGATGGAGGCGGCACGACAGAACAAGGTGAAAGCTTTCGTCTACGCCTCCAGTTCGTCCGTCTATGGCGATGAGGCGCATCTTCCCAAGCAGGAAGGTAAAGAGGGCAACCTGCTGAGTCCTTACGCTGTAAGCAAACGCGCCTGCGAGGAGTGGGCGAAACAATATACGCGGCATTATGGCTTGAAGACCATAGGCTTGCGCTACTTCAATGTGTTTGGTCGCCGTCAAGACCCCAATGGGGCTTATGCGGCTGTGATTCCAAAGTTCATCAAACTGTTGCTCAACGATGAGCGTCCCACCATCAACGGCGACGGCAAGCAGAGCCGCGACTTCACTTATATTGAAAATGTGATTGAGGCTAATCTGAAGGCTTGCTTGGCTCCCGATGAGGCCAGTGGACAGGCGTTCAACGTTGCATACGGTGGACGCGAATATCTCATAGACATTTATTATTCTCTTACCAAAGCTTTGGGCAAGGAGATTGAGCCTAACTTCGGCCCAGACCGCCCTGGCGACATCAAGCATAGCAATGCTGACATCAGCAAGGCGAAACGCCTGCTGGGCTATGACCCGCAGTATGACTTCGCCCGAGGTCTCGCTGAAGCGATTGATTGGTACCGCGAAAATTTATAAGGTATCAAGAATTAGAGAATTAGAGAATTTTGAATTGGTAAGAATTTGAGATTTTACTGCCCTTACGGACAGTTTTGGCTACCGCAAACCTTAGAATTCTTGATAAAAGCTAGAGGGAACTTCTAAAATTAACTACGTTGAATCTTTGATTTCATTATAATTCAACTAATCAGAAAAATACACATTCTCAAATTCTCAAATTAACTACGTTGAATACTTCGTATTTCTTGATAATTAGAAATTCCCTTGAATAGTTACTTAAAAAATAAAATTAGAGAATAAAGAAACGAGATGGCTCTGATTTATCCTGAAGAGAGTAAAAAACTGCTTGGATTGGCAATGCAGCTCCATAAGGAGATGGGATGCGGATTCAGGGAAAAGGTGTATCAGGATGCCTTTGAAGTGCTGCTGATAGAAAACAAGATTCCCTATGAACGTGAAAAACATATTGATCTCATGTTTCATGGGGTACAACTGGAACACGATTTCTTTTACGACTTCCTCATTGATAATAAAATAGGGGTAGAGTTGAAGGCTACATCGGAGATTATTGGTGAATATGAGGCTCAAATCATCAACTACCTTCATGTGAGTAATCACAAGCTTGGGCTGTTACTGAACTATGGTACTACGAGTTTGGAATACAAGTGGTACCCTAACGAATGGCACTATCGCGACAAGGCTAGTATAGGATAAGTCAATAATATGTCAAGAATTAGAGAATTAGAGAATATAGTTTGGCGCGACAAAGGCTGCCGCAAGGCAGCGATTCTCTAAATCTTAATAATTCAAAAAGAATAATTCTTAAATTCTATAATTCTTGATAAAAAGAAAACGACAAACTCTTGATAAAATAGGATAAGTCAATAATATGTCAAGAATTAGTGAATTAGAGAATATAGTTTGGCGCGACAAAGGCTGCCGCAAGGCAGCGATTCTCTAAATCTTAATAATTCAAAAAGAATAATTCTTAAATTCTATAATTCTTGATAAAAAGAAAACGACAAACTCTTGATAAAAAAAGAATCAATCAACAATCTGAATACATAAAATAATGAAAGACACTAAAATCTGCGTTATCGGTTTGGGCTATGTGGGTCTTCCCCTTGCCCGCCTATTCTCGACCAAATACCCCACTGTCGGTTTCGATATGAACCAGAAGCGTTGCGACGCGCTGATGTCTGGCCACGATGCCACTTTAGAAGTGGCTGACGAATTGTTGCAAGACGCCATCAAGAATCACGGTTTCATTTGCACCAGCGACATCGAGAAGATTCGTGATTGTAATTTCTACATTGTGGCAGTGCCTACGCCTGTTGACGACGACAACAATCCCGACCTCACTCCACTTGTAGGCGCAAGCACTACTGTCGGTAAGGTTATTGGTAAAGGTGACGTGGTGGTTTACGAATCAACCGTTTATCCTGGGGTGACCGAAGACGAGTGCATCCCGGTGGTGGAAAAAGTCAGTGGCTTGAAGATGAACGTCGACTTCTACGGCGGCTACAGTCCCGAGCGCATCAACCCGGGCGACAAACTCCACACCGTGGAACATATCAAGAAAGTGACTTCGGGCTCCACGCCTGAGATTGGCAAATATATCAATGAGGTGTACAGCAGCGTCATCACTGCCGGCACCCATCTCGCCCCAACCATGAAAGTAGCCGAAGCAGCCAAAGTGATTGAGAACTCGCAACGCGACATCAACATCGCCTTTGTGAACGAGTTGAGCAAAATCTTCAACAAAATGGGCATCGACACCCTCGACGTGTTGGAAGCCGCAGGCACCAAGTGGAACTTCCTGCCCTTCCGTCCGGGACTGGTGGGTGGCCATTGTATCGGTGTCGACCCGTATTATCTGGCCCAATGCGCCAAACGTTACGGCTACAACCCCGAGATTATTCTGGCCGGTCGCCGCATGAACGACGGCATGGGTGAATACGTTGCCACCCAAACCATCAAGCTGATGCTGAAGAAAGGCATTCAGGTAATCGACAGCGACATCCTCATCCTCGGCTTCACCTTCAAGGAGAACTGCCCTGACGTGCGCAACACCAAGGTTATCGACATCTACAAGGCATTAAAGGAGTACAACCTCGACATCACCGTCTACGACCCCTGGGCCAACCCCGCCATCGTGGAGCACGAATATGGTATCAAGGTGGTAAACGAACTGCCCAACAAGAAGTTCGACGCCTGCATCGCCGCCGTTGCCCACAAGAAGTTTGAAGGTCTGGATGTTCTCAGCCTGCTGAAAGAGAAGCACGTGGTGTTTGACGTGAAGTGTACGCTGGATAGAAGTATCGTAGACGGAAGATTATAAATTTTTAAAAATAATAGTTATAATAGTTGTTTTTATAACCAACTTATCATTATCTTTGCAGCCTCAAACCCTAATCTATCTTTTTTTAAATAATTTAATATGAACAAGTTAGATATTGTAATAGGTAGCAACTTGTCGTTCTTACGTGAGCGATTCGGTTATACTCAAGGAGAGATGGGGCGCTTTCTGGGTATTAGCCAGCCCGCCTATAGCAAATACGAAGAGGGTAAAACCACCATACCGCCAGAGGCTTTGGAGAAGCTTGCCGAGTTGTATTATGTCGAGGAATACGACTTGATGCAGGACGACAAAAGCCTGCTCCAGCCTTCGTTGGTTTATGCCTATAGAAAGCAAGATGGTGAAAACGATTTTGAGGCCATCGCCAAGTTTCATAGGATTGTAAAGAATTACACGTTGATGAGCAATGAAATCTGTGAATAAGGCCTTGCTTAAGTCCAAAGCAGCCATTCTTGCTGCTTCGTTGAGGGAAGAATTACGTCTTTTCGACGACATGCCCATTGGCATTCACAGTGTATTACGGTTAAAGCATGTGCAAGCCTTGTTCCAACCGACGAGCGACAGCATTTCGGGTATGGCCATTCGTGTGACAGATCGGCGTGGCGAGAATTTGTCGTTCATGATGGTGAATACGGCCAAGGCTCTTGGCCATCAGCGTTTCACTGCCTGTCATGAGCTGTATCATCTGTTGTATCAGGACAATTTCTCATTCGTTAAGGAGAGGACCGCGCTATTTGACGAGAAAAACGAGCAGGAATACCTTGCTGATTGGTTTGCATCTTATCTGATACTGCCAAAAGGAGGATTAGAAATGTCGATTCCGCTTAGTGAGCAGCATAAGAACGGCATTAAGCTTGGCACTTTGCTGCAAACCGAGCAACGTTTTCGGTGTTCCCGTGCCATGTTGCTATATCGGCTGAAAGACATCGGATGGCTTGATCAAAATGGATACGAAAGTTTTACTCGCGATGTGATAAAAACTGCCAAGTCGCATGGTTATGCCACAGAACTATACGAAAAAACAAGAAAAGAGGAATTTGTTGGAGACTACAATATCAAGGCTAGAAGGTTATTCGAACAAGGGCGCATCTCCCAGGCAAAGTACTATCAACTCTTAGAAGATATTGGCATTGACTTGAAAACTGAAATAGAGGAGGATGGCGAAATATAAGATTGTTTTGGTTGACACAGATGTCATTTCACATTTCATTGCCACAGGAAACATTTCCCGATTGGCAAAGATCTTTGAACCTAACATTTTGTTCGTTCTCGATATGGTTTACGAGGAAGCCTGCCGTCATCCATGGGATAATGACCGAAAGGAAAAAGTGGATGCTTGGCTATCATCCATCAAAAGCAAGCCAATACCGTTTCCCTTCCACGTGGAGAATGTGAAAAAAGAGTTTTATCGCATCAAAAAAGAGGACGGTTTGCGAGACAAGGGCGAGCGGGCTTGTATGGCCATGGCTCGATATGGTCATGAGGTCTTAGCGAGTAGTAATTTCAGCGACATCAAGGCTTATTGTGACGCGAATGGTATAGCGTATTTGGGGTGTCTTGATATCCTTTTCATAGCGATGCAGAAAGGCCTGATGACGGAAGAAGAATGTGATGCATTTATCAACGATGCCATTGCTTTGAACCATGCACGTTTCCCTGTAAATGTTATGAAAGATTATGCTCCTGACAGGGATTTGTCTGAGTGGTGCCGAAAGGCATAAGAACTGTTTCAAATTTTGTTTTGTCAACCACACTTCCTTTCTGCCGTTGCCCACAAGAAGTTTGAAGGTCTGGATGTCCTGAGCCTCCTGAAAGAAAAGCACGTGGTGTTTGACGTGAAGTGTACGCTGGATAGAAGTATCGTAGACGGAAGACTGTAATAAGACCGGGCGCGATACATTAACTTTAAGTTTCAGTTTTACTTCGACAGGCTCAGCAACCGACTTGAGCCGTAGTACCCAAGTCCTACCCAAGTCCTACCCAAGTCCTACCCAAGTAGTACCCAAGTAGTAGCCAAGCTCAGAGAGGACTGAAACACTTGGGAGATAGTTGAGTAGGGGTGTGCTACGACGGCTCTGCGTGGGCTCAATGGCTTGGGTTGTACTTATCGTTCAAACAATTCTTTTTTATCTATTTTTATACAGCCTCTTAAAATATCAAATCTGGCGAAACGATTATAACAGGCTCTCCGTTAATGCCAGAATTCAACAAAAACAGTTTTGAGTCTGTCCTAACAAATCAAGTCATCAATGATGATATAGAAACTAAAACAAAGATTTTATGACCAGAGACTTCCGTTTTGACATAGCCCGTGCTGTTTGCATGTGTTATATTATAGCAGCGTTGCATTTATCCCAATATCTTGGGCAGGAGTATTACATTTACGAAACCCATATTGGTCGCATAGTGACGTTTTCTTGTTTGGGTCTGTTTACTTTTATGTCGGGCTATTTAATTGGAAAAAAGAACGATTTTACCCCTTTCACGCAATCAGGCAACTCGGTAACTCATAAAGTGTTAGCTTTTTATAGAAAACGTTTTATCAGAGTCTATCCTTTGTTCTTCTTAGCCACCATCCTACTTTATGTAATTGGTTTCAATGACTTGCAATCTTCTGCTTTGGGATTGATAGGACTGGCACCATTTATTACACATCAACCTAAGACCCTATGGTATATCTCCATGCTGATTGTGTTTTATCTGATAACTCCATTAGTCAACAGAAATTCAATAAAATGGAAAATAACAACAAGCTTGTGTTTCATAATAATCTTTAGTATAGCAAAGCTGTTTATCTATGTTGATTCGCGGTTCATATTTAATCTTTTCTTCTATTGTTTGGGGTTAGTAATGTCTGGTATTGAATGTAATTATATCAATACGACCAATAACCTAAATGTTAAGATGCATTTGGGCATCATTCTTATGTATATTGCTTTGATGTTATTGACCAATTACTATCTCCCCAATTCTGTTGCGATACTGTCTATAGGTGCAATAGGGGTATTGGGCATATTTAGCCTTACTTGTATATTGGCAAAAATCAAGAATCAGGGGTTCGTAAGAACGATTGGCCATATAAGTTATGCGAGTATGGTCTGTTACATGTTTCACCGATTCTATTATTGGACGGGTTTATCCCTTTACAATCCCGATAATTTAGTAAAAAAAACTGTTTTTTTAGTCTTTGTTTTTGTAATAGGGTTGGTGATTTCATATTTTGTTCAAAAGGGATATGACAAAATGTCGTTATCATCTCACCATAAAACAACCTTATAAAAAATCGGTTAATTTCTTTCTTGAATAAACTTATGCCTAGCGACAATATCAATGCGAAAAGAATAGCGAAGAACACTTTGATGCTATATGTTCGCACCTTCATAATTCTATTGATAACACTTTATACCTCAAGGGTTGTCCTTAAGGTATTGGGGGTCGAAGATTATGGCACTTACAACGTGGTTGCGGGTGCCGTAGCCTTCTTCAACTTCCTCAACCATGCTATGTCAATGGCCACACAGCGTTTCCTCAACGTTGAAATGGTCAAAAACGACACGGCCTCCCTTAGGCGTGTCTTCTGCATGGCCATGAATCTTCATATTATCATTGGATTAATTGTCGTTATCCTGTCTGAAAGTATAGGTCTTTGGCTTGTCAATGGTGTGCTGAACATACCAGAAGGGCGCATGGTGGCAGCCAATTGGGTCTTCCAATTCGTGGTACTTGGGATGTTCTTCAAAATCATCATGGTGCCATACAATTCGGTGATTATAGCCCAAGAGCGTATGAGCATCTATGCCTATATCAGCATCTTAGAGGTTGTGTTGCAGTTGGGGCTGGTATTTGCACTCAATTGGTTTAAGGCAGACAAACTCATCTTGTATGGAGGGTTGATGTTTGGTGTAACGCTTTGCGTGTTCTTGATTTATAAGTTTTATGTCAACGCAAAATTCAAAGAGTCCAAATATTACCTTTTGTGGGATCGGGGGTTATTTCAGAAAATGGCTGGTTTCTTGGGTTGGAATGTTCTTGGGCAATTGGCGCAGATTTTCACGACCCAAGGTGTCAATATGGTGGTCAACGTGTTTTATGGTGTCGTCCTCAATGCTGCAATGTCTATTCAGCACCAGGTTTCCGCTGGCATTACCATGTTTGTCCACAACTTTCAAACTTCTTTCCGTCCACAAATCACCAAAAGCTATGCAGCCAATGAGATTCCAGAAATGAAAAGTCTGGTAATGAAGGCATCAAAAATGTCTTTTTATTTGCTCTATCTTATTTCCGTCCCCATTATTTTCAATATTGACTTGATTCTGGAGATATGGTTAGATACCGTTCCCGATTACACTGCTGTTTTCTGTAAATTAGCAATTTGGTTTTCCTACTTGGAAGCGATTGGAATGCCATTGGTTATGTCTATCATGGCCACAGGGAAGAACCGCGATTATCAAATCTTTTTTAGCATTTCTGTTTCTCTTAATCTATTGTTGGTATGGCTGTTTTTCAAGATGGGCTTCCCGCCAGAGACGGTATTCTATATCAAGATTGTTCTTGGCGCGCTTACCCTATTTGTAAGAATGATTTTTGCCAAACGCCAGGCCTACATTCCGTTGCTTTCTTTTTTAAAAGGAGCCATTCTTCCTTGCCTTATAGTGCTTGGCATCACACAATCCATCATCTTCCCACTATTAAGAGTCTATAACGGAAGTATTTGGCATAAGGTGGGCCTGACGGCTTTCTTGGAAGTTCTAATCGCAGTTGTGATATTATTCATCGGAATGAACAAGTCCGAACGTGTCTTCATAAAGAATTCCATCACTAAAATCATAACAAAACACAAGAGGTGAAACAAACCGTAGTGGTGTTTTAAAATGTACCAGTATGCATACATACGAAAAAATAAAAGAAGACCTTATACAACTTGGTATCCAGAAAGGAGATACGCTGTTTCTGCGAGTTTCCTATAGAGCTATTGGTAAGATAGATGGCGGTCCAAAAGTGTTTTTAGACGCTCTTCTTGATGTCATTGGCCCCGAAGGAACCATCTTCCTATCAGCCTTCCCTAAAAAGCATATCACACAATTACGCTGGTTCTATAGAAACCAGGTCATTTCAAAGGAAAACTTCCCTAAACCATTTACTGGTGTAATGCCTTTGATGGCTCTTTCTTTTCCCGAAGCCCGGCTTTCCAACAAATTGGAATTTCCTTTTGTGGTCATTGGTCGACATGCGGATTATCTCACAGAAAACCATACTCACGACAAACGCGGATATTGGCTGACCCGCGAAGCCATTAAGAAATACGACTGCAAGTGCCTGCGAATTGGTGGGAAACCTCTTTTTGGCACATCCCATTTATCCCTTGAGGATGTTTTCGAAGCGCAGAATGCTTACATGTCAAAACTCAGAAAAGGTATTTATATAAGAGAAAACGGAGTCGTTAAATGGTATGATGAACCCAATATCACTTTCTGTGGAAAGGCATTTGACCATTATAGAGACAGAATCACCCAAGCCTCAAAACTCAAAGAGGGAACGGTCGGTGATGGCTATGCCATCATCACAAGTATGCGCAAGTCATACGAAGAAGAAATGAAAATCTACTCCGAGGATCTTCATCATTTGTTGTGCGACAACCCTGATTGTTACTTGTGCAGAACATCTTATTCGTTTTCCGACAGCACCAACTGGAAGTACCTGAAAAGACAAATTGGACGTCTTTTTTCAAGAGATTATAAAGCAGCTTTTACCAACATCCAAAATATCTTGTTGAAAATCCTATTTGAGAAAAAATCATAAATCAGTATGGAAAAAACTGTCAAATATATTCCTCCACTATTACTACTACTCGCTCTGCTTGCCCTTCCAGTCTTTGACTTTTTTGTCGACGAAGAGAATTTGACCGTGGGAAGCGGGTCCAATGTAGTTACAAGAGCCATTGTCACAATCATCATGGCCTACATACTCATCTTGCCCAACCGTAGCGGAACCCAAAGATCCCACAACCTGCTTACGAGTTGCATTGTGTTTTTTGTGGTTTATCTTTCCGCAATTACCATTTGGTTTTCCCCTCTGACATCAAAGCAAGCTTACAATTTGGTCCAAATTACATATTCGTGGTTGGGATTCCTATGTTTCTATAAACTAACCAAATATTACGACATAGACGAGAGGGTGTATGCCTATTTCTTTTTCATACTGATAGCGACAATGGCGGTGACGGCCTATCTAAACTTAGACAAAAGAGTAGATTCAGAAAGAGGATTGGAAGTAGCCGATAACACCGGCAATGCTATTGTATTTGCATACACGGGAATTATGCTCCTTTCCAAAAAGAAAGTGTTTCCCCTTGCATTATTCCTTGTTATTGTGGGTACATTAATCTGTGGCAAGCGCAGTGCCATCCTTGCAACGTCCGCAGCTACTCTACCTCTTTTAATCTACATGTTAACCAACAAAAAAGTGAAATTGACCAGACGAATCCTTTTCATTGTTCTCATTGTCATCGGAGCCTTTGTAGCCCTCCGCTATTTCAGTTTCTATATTGACGCAGCTATAGAACGCTTTGAAAGTATTGAAGAAGATGAGGGCTCGGGGCGCGGTTGGATTTATGAAGAGTATTTGAATCAGTTTTTAATATCAAAACCCATTCATCAAGTGTTTGGACACGGTTTGTTTGCAGGAACAAGACCATTAAGCAGCCAATATGCTTTCACTCATGTAGCTGCCCACAACGATTGGCTCGAAATTCTGTTTGACTTTGGTTTAATAGGAGTTTGTACTTATGCCCTAATTTTCTTCTTAGTACTGATTGTCATCATCAAAAACTTAAAAAACAGGAACATTTACTTTTATATGCTCTGCATGTCATTTATCATTTGGATGGTAGAATCTATTCTTAGCTCCTCTTTTTTGATGAATATGAATTCCATTTACCTCTATATGAGTGTAGCCTATGCCATCGCCAAACTGGAATCAAGCCCCAAAAACAACAAAACTATTGAAACCCGATGAGTAAGATAGGAAAAGACTTCAAACAATATGGATTCTTCGGTTTTCTGAAAAGAATAGCCAAATGGTGTCTTCGGATGATTGGCATTCGAATTAATTCCTATTATTTCATGGTTAATGACATTGACTATGAAAAACAAAAAAGTCTATTCGAGTCCAAAGGTTTGACAGGAGTAAAAGAGCTGGATTATGATGATTTTTTGAAGGGGGACAAAACCGAATTCACAGAGAAAAAATTGAAACGGGTCAGACAAAGACTTGATGATAACGGTTATCACGCCTACGGAATCATTGAAAATGGCAAACTTGTTTACTCCTGCTGGATTTCGTTGAATTGGCTTGCATCTCATAATAAATGTATAGAAGGACCTTTGTCAGAAAACGAGTGCTTATTGGTGGATGCATATTGTGCCCCTGAAGGGCGAGGACGCGGGTTTCATAACACAATGAATTCATATCGTTTGATGAAAGCCTACGAACATGGCAAACAGAGAAGCATAGGTATTGTTCTATCAGAAAATGTACCTGCATTTAAGTCTCAAATCAAAACAGGGAATAGGGTCTTATTTAAATTCTATGTTGCAGACTTGTGGGGAAAAACTTACACGAACTATTTCAAAAACAAGGCCAAGGCCGAGGTGGCATGAATGAAGTAATCGTTTTTGGTAAGGACAGGTATAACACATTGGGGTTAGTGAGGAGCTTAGGGCGAAAAGGCATTCCTGTGCTTTTGCTATTGAAGCATTCGTCACCCATTAGTTATTGCAGGCTTTCCAAATATGTCACTCGAACGAAACAAGTCAACACCGTCGAAGAAGGTGTTCAATACCTGATAAACAGTTATAAAGTTCATTCGGGCGAAAAGACAATAATTATACCTACAAGTGACTCGGTGGCCAGTGAGATGGATCTTCATTATGATGCGTTGTCACCCAAGTTTATGTTTCCCAACGCTGGCAATGCAGGGTCATTAACGGCAATCATGGACAAAGCTTTGATGACCAGTATTGCAAAGGATGCAGGCTTGTCAACGCCCATGACCATAGAATACACCTGCGGCGACGCACTTCCAGAGCATATTCCTTTTCCTTGCCTTATTAAACCAGCCAAAAGCATAGAAGGCACAAAATCCCAAATCAAGATTTGCTATAATCTGAATGAAATTGAGTCAGCAGTTTCGGCTCTGAAAAACAGGCAACACATATTAATCCAGCAATTAATCAACAAAGAATATGACATCTTGCTTTTGGGTTGCCGTTGCCCAAATGGAAAAGTGTTTTTGTCAGGGGTTTTCAAGAAAGAAAGATGGGTGTCTGTGGGAGAAGACGGATCGTTTGGATTAATCACAACGGATTATTCACAGTGGTTCAATAAAGGTGTTGTTGAACAGTTTCTATCTAAACTGAATTATGTCGGGCCTTTCAGCATAGAATGTGGGGTTGAGAAAGGAATACCATACTTTTATGAAATCAACCTGAGAAACGACGGCACTTCCCATTATTTTGACCTAACAGGATTCTGTACTCCTTATGCATGGATAATGGGATGTTTAGACTACGATATAGAGTATTCTGGAAAAGGGGAGTATTATTTTATTGACGAGTTTGGAGATTTTGTGAACGTTGCAGCAGGCAACTGTACCTTCAAAGAGTGGCGACGCGACAAAAAAAGAGCTTCTGTATTCAAATATAAGTGTTCCGATGACAGGAAACCGATGCTTGTCATTTTCCCATATATGGTTGCAAGAACAATCAAGACTATTGTGAAAACAAGGAGGAAATAATGAGTATTAGAATAGTCTTCGGCAACATAACAGGTGCAATCCTGACACTGGGTTGGAATCTGTTCAACAAGTTTAACCCTAAGCAGCATATACTATCCCTTTATTTGCATAATCCGCAAAAGAATGTGTTCGAGAACACTGTTCTCTACTTGAAAAAGAAAGGATTTCGCTTTATCTCCACCGATGATTTGCAAAAGTTGTTGGAGCAAAAAAAATCATTGCAAGGGAGAACAGCCATTGTTACCCTGGATGATGCTTGGCGCGACAATCTTCAAAATGTAATTCCCATAGCAGAAAAACATCAGGTACCCATCACCATTTTCACCCCTATCCAGCCTGTGGAAGAAGGCGTTATGTGGCTAAGATGGTTTCGCGATAAAGAAACACTGTCGAAATTTCCCGAATTGGCAAATCAAAATCCCAAGAGATTATCCACGTCGAGACGCAATGAATATTGGACTAAGATGAAGGAGCAAAAGCGTTTTGAAAGAGAGATAATGACCATAAACGAGGTGCAATCTTTAGCGAAGCTACCCTTTGTGACGATTGGAGGACACACTTATTCGCATCCCATATTGCCCAACTGCACACCAGAGGAACTGGAATCAGAATTGGTGGATGCTGGCCAGACCATGCGGACTTGGACAGGAACTGACATTCACGTTATGGCCTATCCCAATGGCGATTTCAACAATGAAGTGATTGCCGTTAGCAAAAGAGCTGGATTTGACATGGCCTTTACTACTGAGGAGGGACGTTATATTGACATCAGACACGCTGACCTTATGCGCCTACCCCGCAATTGTGTGCCCAACGCTTTCGGAAGGCAGGAGAGCAGGGCACGGGCGTTGGGCGTCTGGCAAAAAGTTTTCAAGAAATGATTAGCATTAGTTTTGTTGGTGATATCAGCCTGAACAACCGTTACCAAAACCTTGAAAAGCAAGGAGTACGACCCTTTGCTGAGATAGAGCCTATTTTCAATGCAACTGACTTCAGAGTCGGGAATCTGGAATGTCTTTGTGCTGCCGACGGAAAAGAAAACAAGTTGAAGAAACCTCGCTTGAAAACCAACGAGGATGCTTTGAACTTGTTGCGCCCACTCCGTTTCAACATGTTGAGTCTGGCGCACAACCATATCTATGATGCTTGCGAAGGCGGTATTGCCTGTACCCTTGACAAGTTGGCTTCGTTGGGAATAATGGCTATTGGTTATCAATCAGATGCCAACGGCGACCCATATCTTTGGAGAACAGAGGTGAAAGGGATGCCGTTGGCTGTTATTACCGCCATTCACAAAGACACTAATCCTCATTTACCAGAGAATGTGCATTTAAACCTGCCTTTTTATGATACCAACCATATAGTCGAGGCCATCAGAGAAGCAAAACAAGAAAAACGATTTGTCGCCATTTATTTGCATTGGGGCGGGAAAACAGAGGAGGGTTTTATGCCGGATTGGTATGAGATAGAGGATGCGCATCGCTTCATTGATGAAGGGGCTGATGTAGTCATTGGCAGCCATTCACACTCCATTCAACCTTTTGAACAATACAAAGGCAAATACATTTTCTACAGTTTAGGCAATTTCTGTTTCGACGATGTGGAAACGGATGGAAAGATATATCCTATCGGACGTTATCGCAAACGGAAGGGTATTATGGTGACTCTGAACATTAACGAGAATGATTTGCATTACGACATCAACGTCCAAAGAATCCAAAATGAAAACTGTATTATCCACCCACAAAAGAACCGATTGAAGTTGCAGTGGCGTAATGCCAAGTTTCAAGTATTAAAACGTTGCAAACCTTTGTGGAAATTGGATTTCCTGTGGTTCCGGAAGGTGTCGCCCATCTTTATCTATTTGGCGGAAAGCCCTGACTCATTAGGCACCAAATTGTCAAAATTCAAACTGAACAAATTGTTGAGTCGTTTTAAATCATAATCAACATGAAAAGAGATATCTATCTGTTGTTGAACTATAAAGGTTCTTTTGGCAACAAGTACAAATCAGTACCGTTGGCATCTGGTTTCGACAAGAAACTTATTTTGGAATTTTTCGACAAAGAAGGATTCTCCGTACATTATTTATATCCGTCCGAAGTTGATTTGCGTGAGGATTGGAAAGGAAAACTAATCTTGTACACCTCGATGGAGGACGAGGGATGCCTTTATAAGGATTATACAGATGACGTACTTTATGCCCTATCACTCAAAGAGGCCATTCTCATCCCGGGATTACCCTTTGCCAAGGCACACCACAACAAAGTGTTTATGGAAATGCTACGCGACATTGCCGATATTCCAGAAATAAAAAGCATCTCGTCACGACATTATGGGGCATACGAAGAGTTTGAAAAGACTTTTGACCACAGACTTGACAACAGCAACTGGGTATTGAAATCGGCAGCAGGGGCATCAAGCCTTGGGGTGCGCCTGTCGCACAATGGGGCTGAACTGAAAAAATGCGTCAAAGAATTGTCCTTAAGTCGAACCTCACTGCCATTGCGTCTGAAAGAGTTGGGAAGACGGAAAAAATACAAAGGCTATCAGATGAATTCTGAACATCGCAACAAAATTGTCATACAGAATTTCATTGAAGGATTAGGGAATGATTGGAAAGTGTTGGTATTTAAGGACAAATATTTTGTCGTACAAAGGCCTAACCGTGAAAATGACTTCCGCGCCAGCGGTAGTGGCAAGTCAAAATATTTCTTTGGTACCAAAGCTCAAATTCCCGATGGAATGTTCGACTATGCCAAACGGATTTATGAGGGCTTCAACGTACCTATGATTTCTTTGGACATTGCTTATAAGGACGGGCAATTCTATTTAATTGAAATGCAATTTGTGGCCTTCGGCAACAGCGGCCATCATTACTCAAAAGAATATTTTTACAAGGATGGAGATATTTGGGACACCGCACCCAATACCGAAACCATAGAGAAAATCTATGTTGACTCAATGGTGGATTACATCAATAGAAACAACTTATGAGCAACAGGGTCATCATCACTTGCCCCTATTACAGCGAAGGTGCCGGTGGAGTTGCCACCTTCTATAAAGTGTATGCAGAAAAGCAAACACGAAATGCCCGTTTGTTCTATATCGGCAAGGACAAGCCATGTGGTATGCTCAAAACCCTGTGGCAACTGATTATCCAATATGTCCACTTATTCTTGATTCTTCCCAAATACGATTTGCTTGTCGTCAACCCTTCACTGAAACCCAATGCCATCAAACGCGATTCTTTTAGTGTAAAGATGGCCCGATGGCTCGGCAAGAAGACATGCGTGTTTTGGAGAGGCTTTAATGAAGATTATTTCAATAATGTCGTTCGTTACAAATACAAAGAAAAACTGCAAAAGGGATTGTTCAATGTTGACTATAGCATAGTGTTAGGCAAGAATATCTATGATAAATACCACAGCATTGGCTTGAACACCCCTTATTCATTAGGTTCCACCATGCTTGACAGCAGTCTGTTGCGCAAAACGCCCAAGCAGTTTTTGCCACAGCGCTTCAGCATTTTGTTTTTAGCTCGTGTAATTAAAGAAAAGGGGATATTCGAGACACTAGTAGCTTTCAAAGCCTTTCAACAACAACATCCCGAAGCTAATTTAGTGATTGCCGGAAGCGGTGAAGATTTGGAAGCTGCAAAATCCTTCGCATCAACACAAAAATTGCAAGCCGTAACCTTCTTAGGAGACGTAAGAGGTGACCGTAAAAAGAGTTGTCTTGAATCTGCCGATGTGTATCTGTTTCCATCCTACACTGAAGGTATGCCTAATTCGGTATTAGAAGCATTGGGTATGGGCTTGCCTATCATTTCTTCCAGCGTAGGTGCTGTCCCTGATTTCTTCAAGAATGAAAAGATGGGCATCTTAATGAAAAGCCATTCATCTGACGAAATTCTTGGAGCTTTGGAAGTCTTATACCAAAAAAAGACTTCTTTCCCTGAGATTTCAGAATATAACCGCGAATATGCAGCAAAGCACTTTGTAGACGAAGTTGTGATTCGCAACTTGGAGAACATTTTTGCAACACTGTAAGTACTATGGAGAAAAAACAACGTCTCGTCATTTTGGATGTCCTCACCTTGATGGCCACCATTTTGGTCGTAATGGGTCATCATAAGTTTATGCGCGAATCAATAAGCTGGTATCCTGTCTATGACAAAATCATCTATTCGTTTCACATGGGTTTTTTCATGACCATTAGCGGATTCTTGATAAAATACACATTTCCCAGCAAATGTCGCTGGAGAGAATATGTAGGCAAAAAAGCCAAGAAGTTTATTCCCGCCTATTTTGCCGTAGGCTTATTGGCGGCACTTCTCTCTTTCAAATCGTTTGGAGGATTGGCCAAAGATATGCTTATGCTTGTCGCAAATCCCGGCAAAGGGCCTATTCAAATCATTTGGTATATCTATGTGCTTTTGATGTATTATTGCCTTGCTCCATTCGTATTCCGTCTTTCGACAAAACAACGTTGGTGGGTCTTAGCGGTTTCTTTGATACCGGCATCACTCTATAACTATATGCCCGAATGGCTTTGCATGTCAAGTTTCTTCCGCTTACTACCTTTCTTTTTGCTGGGCGGACAATTAGCGGACTATCATAAAAGCATCCAAACAATTGCCGACTGGAAAGTTTTCCTTTTGAGTTTGCCGTTTTTGGCGTTTATAATTAGTTGTATACTATTGCAAGGCAATCCAATGAAAGGTGGGTTGGGAAAACTGCTGACTTCCGCCCTTTCACTTCCCTTGATGTATTGGATAGCCCGAAAGCTGGTACGAATCACCAAGATAGCCGACCTTTCAATCCGCTTTTCTTCATACGTCTATTCAGTCTATCTGTGGCAGATGTTTTTTATCAACGGCATCTGGTTAGTTTGGCAGAAAGTCGGGCCATCGCTTACTAACACAACAGCGATAGTCTACATAATATGTTCTGTAGCCATTACCATCGTCGGCATTGTTGTGCTGGTAAAAATGTACAGATGGTTGTTTGGTAAACTGGTGAAAAGAAAAAATTGACACATGGATAACGATTTAGCATTTACTTCTTTCAAACGACTGAAAGATTATTGCGAAGAAGAACAATATAAAGGTTGGGACCCTTACGACGGCCTCAACTCCAAGGTGTTTCAGGCTTTGCCACTTCTCAAAAAGTCAGCGTTTTTCAGAGAGGTGATGATACAAGGCTTCAAACGCAGTCCTGTCAACCTAAGACCTTTGATGCAGGTACCTAAGGAGCATAACGCCAAAGGCATAGGACTCTTCCTGCAAGGCTATTGTAACTTGGTTAAAACAGTGCGAAGACATCCTGAACTAGTATCTGTATTGGGTACTGAAGACGCATTGCTTGCAAAAGTAAGTGAAGTGGCCGATTTGTTAGTCTCAATACAATCCCAAGGCAACTATCACGGAGCCTGCTGGGGATATAATTTCGACTGGCAGGCACGAGGCGGCCTCTTTTTCCCCAAATACACGCCTACGGTAGTAGCGACAAACTTTTGCGCCACTGCCTTGATGGAAGCATACGAAATAACTGGGCAACCTGTATATTTGGATCTCGCGTTGACTTCGGCAGATTTTGTGATGAAAGATTTGCACCGCCACAACATGGACGACGGCTCTTTCCTCTTCTCTTACTCACCACTGCAAGGCAACGATACGGTATATAATGCATCGCTGCTTGGCAGCCGTCTGCTGTCTTACTGCTACAAGTACACAGGAAGAGAGGAACTGCGTGAGGCGGCTCGACAGAGTGTGAAAGCCTGTGTGAAAGGACAGTCGGAAGAAGGCTCATGGGTGTATGGCCTGCTGCCGATTCAAAAATGGGTGGATTCGTTCCATACCGGGTATAACCTTGACGGGCTGATAGCCTTTGAAGAACTGACAGGCGACAAACTGGCGCATGAAGCCATAGAGAAAGGCTTACGGTTCTACGTGGAACGCTTTTTCGAGCCTGACGGCACACCAAAATATTACCACAACCAGATGTACCCCATAGACATCCACTGTCCTGGACAACTGATGGTAACTCTGTCGCGACTGCATAAATTTGAAGAATACTGTGAATTGGCAGAAAAAGTAATGGACTGGACCATACACCACATGCAGGACAAACAGGGTTATTTCTACTACCAGCTCAAGAAAGGAATAAGCTCAAAACTAAGCTATATGCGCTGGAGTAATGCCTTTATGTTCTATGCCATGAGTTATTATTTGTTGGAAACTGAAAACCATCAAAATCATGCCTGAAGTAAAAAGAGTGACACTGAAAAACGGGGTGAAGGTGTATGCTTTCCGCTCGTTTGATGAAATCATTGATTATGCCCAAGCACAGAAAGGTCTGTTGGTAGCCATCAATGCGGAAAAAATAGTGCATGCTACTGATGAGACACGAGAGATTATCAATCGCAACATTGGTTATAGCGATGGCACTGGGGCAGTGATGGCACTAAAAAAACATGGTGCTGAAGCGGTAAAAATTCCAGGTTGCGAACTATGGTTGAAAATAGTGGAACGAATGGCACCCGAAGGCAAGGCGTTTTATCTGGTAGGCAGCAAACAGGAGGTGATAGAGGAAACCGTTGCGAAACTGAAGAGGGAGTTTGAGGGTATCCACCTTGCGGGATACAGAAACGGCTACCTAAATAGCGAGACGGAGAAGCAGGCACTGCTTGATGATATTGCCGCAAAAAAACCAGATGTAGTGTTTGTGGCTATGGGCAGTCCCAAACAAGAGTTGCTCATGATGGAGATGATGCAACGTCACATGGCTATTTATCAAGGTCTTGGCGGCAGTTTTGACGTCTACACAGGCCATGTGGAACGTGCTCCCCAATGGTGGGTCGACCATAATTTGGAGTTTGCCTACCGCTTAATAAAACAGCCATCGCGAATTAAAAGACAAATCTTCTTATTAAAATTCCTTTTTCTGTTGAAATTGGGAAAAGTGTAATAACCTTCGCATAAACGTAGTCACTACAATGTCAGATATTTTCTTTGTTTTTTTAGCTTTTCTTATTTCGTTGCTTGTTTCTTCATTAATACACAGGCCCATTCTTCACTTTGCCAAGAAGAACAATATCTACGACAACCCTGAAGCAAGAAAACTACAACGCGAACCTGTCCCCGTCATGGGCGGGTTTGTGGTGTTTTTCGGTGCTATGGTAGGCTTCCTGTTCCTTTGGTCTAGATTCAACTGCATCGCGTTGATACCCATTCAGATAGCTATGCTTATGATGCTTATTATCGGGGCATGGGACGATATCAAAAAACTCTCTCCCACCATACGATTCATTTTTGAGATTCTCATCGTGCTTGCCTTAGCTATTGGAAATGATTATCCCATCAATGATTTCCACGGACTTTGGGGAATACATGAAATCTCTCCGTGGATAGCTTGGCCCCTGACTGTTATTAGCTGTGTGGGCATCATTAATGCCATCAATATGATTGACGGCATCGACGGTCTATCGTCAGGCATTTGCATCATGGCTTTCGGTTTCTATGCTCTCGAGTTCTATTATGCCGGTGATTTTGTCCACATGGCAATGGCTTTGTCCCTCATTGGAGGACTTATTCCTTTCCTCATCACAAACGTTTTCGGAAAACAATCGAAGATGTATATAGGCGATGCGGGCACCATGATGTTGGGTATCGCACTTTGCGACATAGTGATGTCCCTTCTAACCAAAGGATCAGATGCATCACGGCAAGCACCACATGACAATTTCAGTTTGGTAGCCTTTGTGTTGGCTGTTTTAGCCATTCCCGTCTTTGACACTTTAAGGGTGATGTTTGGACGCATCAGCCGCAACGAGTCGCCTTTCCATCCCGACAAGACTCATTTGCATCATGCCTTCATCGACTATGGCTTCCATCATCTGGAAACTTCCTTGATGGAAATCCTACTTAATATTTTTGTTATCGGCTTGTGGTGGTTGCTTTATAAATCGCGTCTCTCACAGGAATGGCAATTATTTGGTGTCATCGCATCCAGTATCCTTGTGTGTTTTGGTTTATATTGGATGCTGGGACGACGCAAACGCATCGCCATAAAAAGAGAAGAGAGATACGGAATCAGTGCCGAAGAATACGAACAAATGACACCTGAAGAGCGAAAAAAACTAAAGAAAAAAGCGCTTCAATAAAGCACAAAAGAATGAAGCCATAAAGAAAGCGGACTTAGCCTTGACCAAGTCCGCTTTTTTTTGTCAAATATGGTATGCACCTTCCAGAGGACAAATGTTGTGGCAGTCCAAGATGACCTTGCCCTTCAGTTTGTCCCATTTTTGTTTTATGTGGTCATGCTTGACCATAATCACAACCATATCCACTTCATCTAAGAATTGGTCAAAATCCAATACTTGGTTCGGCACAATGGCTTTGTCGGTAAAGAAAGGGTCAAAACTCTTCAGTGGAAGAGCCAGATGCCGCTGCTGAATGTCAAGCATCTGTAAAGTCGGGCTCTCTCGGGTGTCGTCCACGTTTTCCTTATAGGTGATTCCGTACAATCCTACACGTTGGCTGTCGGTAATCTTATGTTCCTTCATGATTTCGTAAATGCGTTCCAAGACAAACACAGGCTGGCTGTCGTTGGTCTTCATGCTCTCGTCAATCACTTTGGCCAATTGCGGATAGTCGCCTACGAGGAACCAAGGGTCAACGCTGATGCAATGCCCGCCTACACCAGGGCCTGGCTGCAAGATATTCACGCGAGGGTGCATGTTACAGATGCGGATGATTTCGTACACATCCATATTGTCGTGACGGCAAATGCGGGCTAATTCGTTGGCAAAAGCGATATTGACCGCACGGAAAGTGTTCTCGACTACCTTGGTCATCTCCGCTGTGCGAATATCCGTCACCACAATTTCACCCTGACAGAAAGAGGCGTAGTATTGCTTCACCCTCTCTCCCACCTCGCGGCTGTCGGCACCGATGGTGCGGTTGTTGTGCAACAATTCATACACCATGTTACCAGGTATGATACGTTCAGGAGCATGAACCAAATGAATGTCTTCTCCTATCTTGAAACCACCTGCCTCCACAACGGGACGTACATATTTATCCATTGTACCAGGACTGATGGTACTCTCCACAACCACCGTTGCACCTTTAGGGCATATCTTCATCACTTCCTTTACGGCTGCTACTACAAAACAAGCGTCCACTTTCTTCGAGAATTTGTCGTAAGGCGTTGGAACACTCACGATATATACATCCGTTTTTTGATATTCAGTAGTAAACTTAATTCCAGCTTTCAAGGCTGCAGCAAACAATTCGTCTAATCCATCTTCCTTGAAAGTGGTTTTTCCTGCATTAAGTGTAGCCACCAATTCTTGGTTATAGTCAGTGCCTACGACTTCTATGCCATGAGAGGCCATCATCAAGGCAGTTGGTAAACCTATGTAACCTAATCCGATAACGTTAATCATATTACTTATTGTATTGTATGTTTTGCTTCAATTCTACAATTCATTTCTAAGGGCATCAACGATACGTTCACATGCATGTCCATCACCGTAAGGATTCACCGCCATCGACATCGTTTCGTAAGCAATGGGGTCATCGAGCAAGGTTGACACCTCACTCACAATCAAATCGTGGTTAGTGCCAACCAGGTGTACGGTACCTGATTCCAATGCCTCGGGGCGTTCCGTGGTATCGCGCATTACAAGGACGGGTTTGCCCAAACCAGGAGCCTCCTCTTGGATGCCACCGCTGTCGGTCAGCACCAATGTGCTTTTCTCCATCAAATAGACAAATTCCAAATACTGAAGTGGCTCTATGAAGAAAAAGTTCTCATACCGTGTCAGGTCTTCTCCGAATACTTGACGTATGGGTTTACGCACGTTGGGATTGAGGTGCATAGGATACACGAAATCCACCTCAGGATATTTCTCAGAGAGGTCCTTCATGGCCGTCACCATGCTGACAAAACCTTCACCAAAGTTCTCTCGACGATGGCCTGTGATTAAAACCAACTTACGTCGACCATCTTCATTACGGGCTTGTCCTGAAATCTCATGAGACTCCGCATCGGGTGCGGAATGAGGGGAATGGCCAAGGCGCGTTACATCATAGCCCGCCTCCTTCAACACTTTGATTTGTTCTTTGGCCAAGTCGGGATTGCTTTTCAACTTGTCCACTACCATGTGAAGGGCATCAATAACGGTATTGCCCGTTACAAAGATTTTTCCTTGTGCCTTCTCTTCTATGAGATTATTTTCACTCAAAGGCGTGGGCGAGAAGTTGTAAGTAGCGATGCGTCCAGTAATCTGACGATTCATTTCTTCCGGCCAAGGACTATATATATTTCTCGTCCGCAATCCAGCCTCCACGTGGCCTACGGGAATCTGTTGGTAGAAGGCAGCCAGCGCAGCAGCCGTACTGGTTGTAGTGTCTCCATGAACCAAAACAGCGTCGGGTCTCACCTCTTTCAAAACATCGCGCATTCCCGTGAGCACACGGGCCGTGATGTCATAGAGGTCTTGACCCTGTTTCATGATGTTGAGGTCGTAGTCGGGCTTCACGTCGAAAATGTGAAGCACCTGGTCAAGCATCTCGCGATGCTGACCCGTCACGCAGACTATGGTCTCAAAATCTTTTGGGTGTTCCTGAAACTTCTTCACCAAGGGGCACATCTTGATGGCCTCTGGTCGTGTTCCAAAAACAAGCATTACTCTCTTCATATCAAGGTATTCTGATAGGGTTCTTTTTTAATTAAGCTGCAAAATTACGCTTTTTTCACATAGAAATAGACTATTTTTCATTCAAAATGTATATCCAAACGAGAAATACGCTCCGAAGTGGTTTAAGCCCCCATTCCTCATCCAGTGGGCTGTCAGCGAGATTGGACCTAAGAGGCTATTGTAGGTGTATCTCAGACCTGCACCTTGTGTTCCGTTTTTGAACATATTAGCCACTCCGTTTGGAGCCAAACCCAAAGGCACCATATAGTTGTACATTGCGGTCAGATAGTGTTTCCCGTAGAAGTTATAGCGTAGGTCGCAACGCAGGATAGAGGCATTATCATACGAGGATTTTACTGAGGTGATACCGATAAAAGGCATCTGATCCTCGAAATGGCGTCCCGCTATTTCTCCACCAATCCAGTTCCACATATTAAAATAATCAGAGAAAGTCACATATCTTCCATACAGCTGCGGGATGATGGTCACCCTTCCGTTTTTTGGTGTGATATAACCCTGAAAAGCATAACTGATGTCAAAGAACTTGCCATTATTATGAGTATCGATATGGTAATGACTCGTCAATCGTGCAGCAATGCCATGTTTGGCAAAATAGGCATCGTCAAGATTATCGTAAGCTATGGTGACGTATGGCGACAGCAAAGTGTTGGTAACAAAGAAAACGGTATCAAAGAAACTCCCTTCGATGGAAGAACGGTCAAAAGAATTGCGGGCGTATGAAATGCCAATGGCAGTGTTGAAGTTAAGCAAATGAAACTGCGAGATGTAGGCACTCACCTTTTGTTGCTGATATCCATTTATGTTGTCGGTCAACATCTTGAAATGCTCGTTGCGATAATCGGCAGCAATACTGAAATTGGCTAATGATGATTTGGAATAGGTATATGTGAGGTTGAGACGAGGGTTGTAACTCAGCTTGGCGGTGAAGTCAAGTTTCGAGCCACCGAAACGTTTGGCATTCAAGCCCAAATTGATCAACACCCCAGCACCCTCCTCAGTATCATAACGAACGCCCAAACCGAAAACATGCGGCTTTGCGGGTTTCATGTGAACAGTCAGGTCATAAACACCCTCAAGCAATTTTTCCCGATGGAGAGAGTCACTCTCTTTTACATTATAAGTGATTTCATCGAAACAACCCGTGCCGCGATAAACCTGCATCGCATGATCAATGCTCTCTTGTGTATACAATTGCCCAACCTTCAGACCACCCTTACGAATGAGCCAACGGCTTTGGGCTTCAGTGACGTTGTTGATGGTAACAGAACGTATCATGACAGTGTCGACTGCGATATTCTTAGCCTGTTCAGCGTGCAGGATTTTGCCGACGCTGTAACCTGCAGCGTGATCCAAGGCTTGCTTGATACTCAAGAGCTGGTCGTGAAACTCGACAGCCTTCTTGTATCCGCGTTCCACCAATGTGTCGATAGCTTCTGAGGTGAAACTAAGCATACCGAAGCCGCTTATGTCGGGCACGATGTAAATGTTGCAAAGCTTGCGGTTTTCCTCACGCTTGAAACTCGTGCTGTTAGTGACCAAGCGTCCAAACACCTGAGGCAGCGACTGCAAATCATCAGCGGTAACATCTTTCGACGATGTAATCTCAATACCGATGATGATGTCGGCACCCATGGCACGCAGTACATCGGCTGGAAAATTGTTGACCAGACCGCCATCGACCAACACCTTATCGCCAATCTGAACGGGAGAGAACACACCCGGAATGGCCATACTGGCGCGCATCGCCATAGGAACATTGCCACTGCGCAGCACCACCTCTTCACCAGTAATCAAGTCAGTGGCTACACAGGCGAAAGGAATGGGCAGATCGTTGAAGTCCATTTGCTCCTGATAACCCACACACAAGTCGTTGAACAGGTTGACCAACGAGCTGTTGTTGACGTATGCACTCGGTAACTGGCTGATAAAAGTTGAATTGGAGTTATTGTCAGAAAGGTTCCCAAAACTGAACGGTACATTGAGTAAGAAAGTACTATTGCGTCGACGCGCCTCTTCTGACATCGTCGTACGGTCAATCTTATTGCCAATGTATTGCGACCAGTCCATGCTTGAGATAAGTTGCTTAAGTTGATCTGGCGTATAACCCAAAGCATACAATCCGCCCATAATGGAGCCCATACTGGTACCCGCCACATAATCGACAGGGATTCCCATCTCTTCGATGTATTTCAACACACCGATGTGAGCGGCACCTTTGGCACCGCCGCCTCCCATTACTACTCCAACTTTGGGACGCGGGGCACGAATCACGTCGTTTTGAGCTTGCAGACAAACTACAACCGCCAATGCAATGGTAACAAGAAAAATCTTCTTCATCGGATTTCGAATTAAGTAATAACAAGTGACAAAAATACAGATTTTTCAAAAACACATTCAAACAACGATAAAAAAGAAGACCGCCCGTAACGAGCGGCCTCCCATAACTCCAAAAACTTCATTTAAACGATAAAGCAATTACTTCTTCAGCTTGCCCAAACGAGCAGTTACTTTATAGGTGGTCTTTGACCAAATGTCAGTGCCAAGAACGGGGGCGTGACGATATGATTCTACCTGAGGATAGATAACCACATCGTAGCCAGGATTCTTATCCATCATGTTGTAGAGAGCGTAGTTGGCGCCATCATCGACTCTAAGACCGATAACAGGAATCACAGTACCGAAAGAAGGAGTGTTAGCAGCCTTGGTTGTTCCAAAGAGGTGGATCCAGTCAACACCAAGAACGCGATAGACAGTGGCTTCACCAACAACCTGGTCAGACAGGATAAAGTCTTCGGCATGATACTCAACAGTGGCATTGGGCTCTCTCATGCTGTGACGATAGGTGTGGCAGCTTGACATAAACAATACTGCAGCAGCGCAGACTAAGAAAAGACTAAGTTTTTTCATGATAATTTGATTTGATGATTAATGATTATTTGTTGATTAATGGAGTTTCTATTTTTCCGTTTTTTTCAGACCCACCAGATTGAGTGAAATGTTGCCGTAAACCGCATGGGCAGTGCAAACACCACCAAACTCAAGCCATCTGAAAGGCTTCAGCGACAAGCCAGCACCATAATTGAAGTGAGAATAAACCCTTTCGGCATCATAATCATGATAAATAGCATGACTTTCAAAATCCACATTGACGGTACTGCAATCCGTAATTCCAGTGGTTTCATTGCTGTAACCAATCATAGGCGTAAAGTTCAGCCAACTAGTAACCGGAATCTTGTAACCTACATTAATGGTGAGAGCGGTGTGGTCGTGATAAACATCAGGCGTAATCTTGTTGCCCCATTTGTGCTCAGGGCTTTGATACATGAAATCCAAATAAACACCTAATAACGAAACACTAACGCCATAGCCAAAGCCAGCATAAGTTTTGTCAATTTGTCCGTCAAAATGATAACCCACAACACCAAGGTTCAATCCAACGGTAAAATCTTCCTTATTGTTCGAGAAATCAAACACTTGTGCCTTTGTACTGAAAGTGAATAATGATAGTAGGACTATCAACAGGGTGAATTTTTTCATATTACATTAGGGATTTGGATATTTAGCTCTCTTCACAAGTTTGAAATCAAAATTTGCAGGTGCAAAAATACATAAAATATCATTCCCCGCTCATAATAACAACAAAAAATAGCCGTTTCAAGACTGAAACGGCTATTAATTAATAATTAAGGTGTAACTTACATCATCAGGAACGACATCATCACACCAGCAGCGACAGCCGAGCCAATAACGCCAGAGACGTTGGGGGCCATAGCGTGCATGAGCAGGTGGTTCGACGGGTCGTACTTCTGACCTTCCACTTCGACGACACGGGCGCTATCCGGCACAGCCGAAACGCCAGCGGCACCAATCATCGGGTTGATCTTCTCCTTCAGGAAGAGGTTCATCAACTTGGCACCGAGCAGACCGCCAGCGGTGGCCACGCAGAACGAGGCAGCACCCAAGGCAAAGATCTTGATGGAGCTCGAGGTCAGGAACACAGAGGCCTGTGTGGAGGCACCCACGGTGAGACCCAAGACGATGGTCACGATGTCAATCAACGGGTTGGAGGCGGTGTTCTGCAAACGCTTCACCACGCCCGACTCCTTGATGATATTACCGAAGAACAGCATACCCAACAGCGGCAGAGCCGTGGGGCTGATGAAGGTGGTCAGGATGAGGCCGACGATGGGGAACATAATCTTTTCGGTCTTGTTCACCATGCGCGGGGCTTTCATCTTGATGAGGCGTTCCTCCTTAGTGGTCAGCAGACGGATGATGGGCGGCTGAATCACGGGTACCAAAGCCATGTAGGAATAAGCTGCAATGGCGATGGGACCGATAAGGTTACGGGTTCCGTTCATACCGTTGGCGAGACGCGAAGACAGGAAGATGGCGGTAGGACCGTCGGCACCACCGATGATACCGATAGCACCAGCCTCACGCAGGTTGAAGCCGAGATACAAGGCACCAATGAAAGTGATGAACACACCCAACTGGGCGGCAGCACCAAGAATCATCAGCTTGGGGTTGGCGATGAGCGACGAGAAGTCGGTCATAGCGCCGATGCCCAAGAAAATCAATGGAGGATAGACACCTGAGGTCACACCGAAGTAGAGGTAGTTCAATACGCTGCCCTTCTGGTAAAGACCCGTCTGGAGGTTCAGCTCTCCACTTTGGAACACACCGGTCAACATGCCTTTCACACCTTCAATGTCGTTGTTGCTCAGGCCATAGTCCGTCATGTTGAGATGCTCAACTTGCTTGATGGCTTCACTAAGCACCATGTGCTTATCGCCTGGGTTATCGCCAAAGACGGCTACCAACAAGGCTTTGGCCGTGTCCATAT